>NZ_JABFBA010000029.1:89473-91736 GCF_017168445.1 Micrococcus sp. KRD026
CCTTCAGGGGCGGGCGGACGCCGACGACGACGGCGCACCGGTCCACTCTACCGGGCACGCCGGCGTCGGGATCGGCCGCGGGGACGGGATCAGGCCTGGTCGCGCAGGTCGTAGATCCGCTTGAGCTTGCCGGAGGAGCGGGCCAGGGACTCCGGCTCCACCACGTTGATCACGCACGAGGAGCCGATCTTCGTCTTGATCTCCATGCGCAGGTGCGCCGCGCAGGCCTGGGCCTCCTCGAGGGACGCATGATCACGGCGCTCGATGTTCACGGCCATCTGGTCCATACGGTCCGGGCGGGTGATCTCGAGGGTGAAGTGCGGCGACAGGGCCGGCTCCTTGAGGGCCAGCTCCTCGATCTGCGACGGGAACAGGTTCACGCCGCGCAGGATGATCATGTCGTCCGAGCGGCCGGTGATGCGGCCCATGCGGCGGTGGCCCGGGTGCGTGGTGCCCGGCAGCAGGCGGGTGAGGTCGTGGGTGCGGTACCGGATGATCGGCAGCGCCTGCTTGGTGAGCGAGGTGAAGACGAGCTCGCCGTGGCGGCCGGTCTCGAGGACCTCGTCCGTGAGCGGGTCGATGATCTCGGGGCGGAAGTGGTCCTCCCAGATGTGGGAGCCGTCCTTGGTGGCCGCGGACTCGCCGGCCACGCCCGGGCCCATGACCTCGGAGAGGCCGTAGATGTCCAGGGCGTCGAGGTCGAAGGTCTGCTCGATCTCGCGGCGCATCTCCTCGGTCCACGGCTCCGCGCCGAGGATCGCGACCTCGAGGGAGGACTCGCGGGGGTCCAGGCCGAGCTTCTTGAAGCCGTCCGCGATGGTCAACAGGTAGGTGGGCGTGGAGAGGATGGCGCGCGGCTGGAAGTCGGTGATCAGCTGCACCTGCTTCTCCGTCTGCCCGCCGGACATCGGGATCACGGCCGCCCCGATGCGCTCGGCACCGTAGTGGGCGCCCAGGCCGCCGGTGAACAGGCCGTAGCCGTACGCGTTGTGCACGCGGTCACCGGGGCGGATGCCGCCGGCGCGGAAGCAGCGGGCGACGAGGGTGGCCCACGTGGCCAGGTCGTCGTCGGTGTAGCCGACCACGGTGGGCTGGCCGGTGGTGCCGGAGGAGGCGTGGATGCGACGCAGCTCGGGGCCCGTGGCGGCGAACGCGCCGAACGGGTAGCTCTTCCGCAGGAACTCCTTGTCCGTGTACGGGAACTTGGCGAGGTCCCCGAGCTCCGTGAAGTCCGAGGGGTGGACGCCGTGGGTGTCGAAGTGCTCGCGGTACGCGGGCACGTTCTCGTAGGCGTGGTGCAGGGTCCAGCGGAGGCGTTCGAACTGGAGCGCCTCGATCTGGTCCCGGCTCATCGTCTCCTCGGGGTCCGGGGCCCCGCGGTCGGCGGGGGCGGGCAGGGGTGCCGGCGTGTACGGGTTGGGGATCGAGGCCTTGAGCATGGCGTTCTCCTGGGGATGCGGGGTCGGGCGGCGGTCGACGACGGCGGCGCACCGGCGGGTGCGCCCGTCGGTCAGCGTCCGGGGGCGGGGATGGTGCGGGAGCGGCCACGGAAGGCGGCCACCGGGGTGCCGTCGTCGGTGGTGACGGTGATGTCATAGACGGCCGAGCGGCCGGCGGCGGCGACCAGGCGGCCCTCCGCGACGAGGGTCTGCCCGGCGCGGGTGGCCGCGAGGAAGTTGACGTCCACGCCGGAGGCCACGGTGAGGGTGGAGCCGTCCGAGGCGGGGTCGTTGCAGGTCAGCGCGAAGCACGTGTCCGCGAACGCGAAGACGGCGCCGCCGTGGGCCAGGCCGAAGCCGTTGTGCTGGTCCTCGGTGAGCGTCATCCGGATGCGCGCGTGGTCCTTCTCGGCGGCCTCCAGGGTGACGCCGAGCCACCGCGCCACGCGGTCCTCGGCGAGCATGGGGTGGTGGGCGGTCTCGGTCATGGGCGGGCCTCCCTGCCGGCACGGGCGCGCCGGCGCGGCGGCGCAGAGAATTACTGAACGATCATTAGGTAACTCTCTGGATGTGACCCACGTCAAGTCCGGTCCGGTGTGTGACGCGCGCCGCCCCCCGCCGTCATGCCGTGGGAGCGGGGCACACCGGGGGACCTGTGCGCGGCCCCCGCCTATCGTGTCCGCGGCGCCTGTCTAGGTGTTGTGGGTCATGAGGTTCTTGCCACGGGGTACGGGCTGAGATGAGACGAGTGGGCCTCTCCCGCAGGATGGAAGTTCCTACACCACCGACCTGCCCGAGAAGACCCACTCATGACTCACGCTAAC
>NZ_JABFBA010000029.1:91836-117529 GCF_017168445.1 Micrococcus sp. KRD026
GCTCGGCGTGAGGCCCTGGCGGTGTGGGTGAACCACTACAACTACCATCGGCCTCATACCTCCTGCGGGGACGCCCCGCCAACCTCGTTGGCACCGGCCCGAGTCAACAACGTCATGCCCTCCTACATCTAGGGTGACCGCATGGTGACCTTCGCGCCGGACCGCGCCTCCTTCATGCTCAGCCCCTCGGACATCACCGCCGCCGCCACGTGTACCTATGGGTGGCTGCGCGGGACGGTGGACCCCGCGCTCGGACGTGCCCCGCGGATCGGCGCGGAGGACGCGTTCCTCGAGCGGGTCTCCCGCCTCGGGGACGAGCACGAGTCTCGCGTGCTCGCGCGCCTCGAGGCGGAGCACGGCGCGGACCAGGTGGTCCGGCTCGCCCGCCCGGAGCGCTACACGCCCGAGGGTGTGCGGGCCGCCCGCGAGCGCACCGCGGCGGCGTTGGCCGCGCGCCCCGCCGTCGTGTTCCAGGGGATGCTGCACGACGGCGCGTTCGGCGGCCTGGCCGACTTCCTCGTGCTCCGCACGGACGAGGAGCACCCCGAGGGCGCGTACGAGGTGGTGGACACGAAGCTGGCCCGGCATGCGCGCGTGACGGCGCTGCTGCAGATCGCCGCGTACGCAGACCTGCTGGACGGCATGGACGTGCCGCGGGCGCGGCAGGGCAGCCTGTGGCTCGGGGACGGTTCCCGGCACGTCGCGGACCTGGACGAGGTGATCCCGGTGTACCGGCACCAGCGCGCCCGGCTGGAGGCGCTGCTGCAGGATCACGTGGCCGCCGGGGAGCCCACTCGCTGGGGCGACGACCGCCTGAGCGTCTGCGGCGCATGCGAGGCGTGCGAGGAGGCCGTCGCCGAGCACCGGGACGTGCTGCTCACGGCGGGGGCCACGCGGTTGCAGCGCACCCGGCTGCGCGAGGCCGGCATCACGACCATCGAGCAGCTCGCGGTGTCCGTCGCACCGCCGGAGGGCATGGCCCGCCGCACGTGGGAGGCGCTGCGGGAACAGGCGGCGATCCAGCTGGAGCCGGCCGGGGCGGACGGGCTGCCGCCGCATCGGATCGTGGACCCGCGCGCCGTGGCGGGGCTGCCCGCGCCGGACGCCGGAGACGTCTTCTTCGACTTCGAGGGGGACCCGCTGTGGGTCTCCGCGGACGGGAGCATGGAGGGCCTCGAGTACCTGTGGGGCTGGGTCGAGGCGCCGGGTGGGGACACCGCGCGCACCGCCTCGGCCGACTTCCGGTTCACGGGTCTGTGGGCGGACACCCGTGCCGCCGAGCGGGCGGCGCTCGAGCAGTTCGTGGCGTTCGTGGAGGCGCGACGCGCGGCCCACCCGGGGATGCGGATCTACCACTACGCCGCGTACGAGGTCACCGCGCTGAAACGCCTGACCGTGCGCCACGGTGTGGGCGAGCGCGAGCTGGACGACTGGCTGCGCGCGGGGCTGTTCGTGGACCTCTACTCCACGGTCCGCGCCGCCCTGCGGGCCGGTGTGCCGAGCTACTCCATCAAGAAGCTGGAGCCCCTCTACATGGGGGCGGAGCACCGGGCGGAGGACGGCGTCACGACGGCGGCGGACAGCGTCACCGAGTACCACCGGTACGTCGCCGCGATGGAGGCCGGGGACACCGAGGTCGCGAGGGCGATCCGCGCCGACATCGAGGACTACAACCGGTACGACTGCGTCTCCACGGCGCGGCTGCGGGACTGGCTGCGGGCGCAGGTCGAGCCCGAGGAGGCCGCCGTCGCGGAGCGTCCCGTCGACGACGCCGCGACCGGGAACGAGCCGCTGGTCGAGGCCGCGCCGTCGGTCCAAGAGCAGGACGCGGCCCTCGCCGCCTCGCTGCAGGCGCTGGCGGGCGCCGAGAGGGACGAGGCGGGTGGGACGGGGGCCCCGGAGGCGGAGCTCGACGGCGGGCGGCGCGGTATCGCCCTGCTGGCCGCGGGGCTGGGCTACTTCGCCAGGGAGAACAAGCCGCTGTGGTGGGCTATGTTCGATCGGGCCGTGTCCGCCCCGGACGAGTGGCAGGAGCCGCGCGCGAACCTGGTGTTCGACACCGTCGAGTCGGTGGGTGCGTGGGAACGGCCCACCCCGCGGAGCAACCCCGCCCGGACGCTGACCGTGACCGGGCGCCTCGAGCCGGGCACCGAGGTCCGGCCGCGTCGGAACAGCCAGGAGAGGTTCAAGCTCAACGCCCTGTACGAGCAGCCGCCGCGCTGGGCGGAGCTGGCCCCCAACGCCGTCCGCTGGCAGAGCCGATCGCCCGTGGACGTGACCGAGGTGGAGGAGATCGCACCGGGCCGGTTCCGCGTCAGCCTGCTGCAGCGCCTCAGCACCAAGTACGAGCCGGAACCGCACGCGGAGGTGCCCATGGCGGTCTTCCACCTCAACTACGTCCGGCCCGGTGGCCTCCTCGAACGCATCCGGGAGCAGGCCGCCGAGGCCGCCCGCCGCGGCCGACTGCCGGACGGAGCGGTGTTCGACATCCTGGCGCGCCGTGCCCCGCGCACCGCGGGCCGGACCCTCGCCGCGATCGGGGCGGACGTACGAGACGGCCGGCGGGACGGCGTCGGGGGCCTGGTCGAGGCGGTCGAGTCCGCACGCGGCTCCTACGTGGCCGTGCAGGGCCCTCCCGGCACCGGCAAGACGTACGTGGGCAGCCGCGCGGTGAAGGAGCTCCTGGACCGGGGCTGGACGGTCGGCGTCACCGCCCAGTCCCACGCGGTGGTGGAGAACTTCCTCGACCAGCTGATCGGCGTCGGCGTGGACCCCGACCGCGTGGGCAAGGAGCCCAAGGACCCGGACGGACCGCACCGCTGGACGTCCCTGGGCTCATCGGAGGTCCATGCCTTCCTGGCACCGGGCCGGGTCCTGGGCGGCACCGCGTGGACCTTCGCGAACGCCGCGGCCCAGCCGGTCGACCTCCTGGTGGTGGACGAGGCAGGGCAGCTCTCCCTCGCGCACCTCCTGGGCGCGAGCGCCCTGGCCGAGACGGTGCTGCTGCTGGGTGACCCGCAGCAGCTCCCCCAGGTCAGCAGGGGCGAGCACCCCCAGCCCATCGGCGACGCGGCCCTGACCTGGATCGCGGAGGGCGCCCCCGTGCTCCGCGCCGAGCGCGGCTTCTTCCTGGACACCTCGTGGCGCATGCACTCGGCGCTCACCCGCGCGGTCTCCGAGCTCTCCTACGCCGGCCGGCTCGGCGCACGGGAGGAGGTCACGGACGCCCGCCGCCTCGACGGCGTGGAGCCCGGGCTGCACCCGTGGCCGGTCTCCCACACGGGCAACGCGGTGTCCTCGCCGGAGGAGGCCGCGGCCGTCGTCGAGATCATCCGGTCACTGCTCGGCCGCACCTGGTCCACCGGCCCGGACGACCCCGGCCGACCGCTCGAGCCGTCCGACGTGATCGTGGTGGCCCCGTACAACGCGCAGGTCGCCACGGTCCGGGAGACGCTCGACGCCGCCGGTCTCGAGGGCACCACCGTCGGCACCGTGGACAAGTTCCAGGGCCGGGAGGCCGCCGTCGCGATCCTGACGATGGCGGCGTCCTCACCGCAGGAGGTGCCGCGCGGGCTGGACTTCCTCCTGAACCGGAACCGGCTCAACGTGTCGATCTCGCGCGGACAGTGGGCCGCCTACCTCGTCCACTCCCCCGCCCTCGCGGACGCGCTGCCCACCAGCCCCGAGGACCTGCCGATGATCGGCGCGTTCCTGCGGCTCGTGCACCGCTGACTCAGTCGGCGGCACCCTGGCGCAGCACGAACCGCTGCAGCTTGCCGGAGGGGGTCTTGGGCAGCCGGTCCACGAAGTGCACCCGGCGCGGGTAGGCGTGCTTGGAGTACTCGTCGCGGACCTTCGCCTGCAGCTCGGCCGCCAGGGCGTCCGGGTCCGCGACGGCCCCGGCGGGCACCACGAACGCCACGACCTCCTCGCCGCGCACCCCCTCCGGGTCCGGCAGGCCGACGACGGCGACCTCCTGCACCCGCGGGTGGTCGATGAGCACGGACTCCACGTCGAACGGGCCGATCCGGTACCCGGCGGCGAGGATCACGTCGTCGTCCCGGGAGGAGAAGAAGAACCAGCCGTCGTCGTCCTGCCGGGCGGTGTCCCCGGTCAGGTACCAGCGCCCGTCCGGGGTGAAGCGCTCCGCGGTCTTCTCCGGCTCCCCGAGGTAGCCGGGGAACCAGAACAGGGGCGAGGCCGCGTCGATCGCGATCTGCCCGTCCCGGATCTCGGCGGCGATCCCCGGCAGGGGCACACCCATCGAACCCGGGCGGGGCGGCGCGGCCAGCTCGGGGTGCGCAGGGGTGCAGATGACCATGCCCAGCTCGGTCTGGCCGTAGTGGTCGCGGATCTCCGTGCCGAGGGCCGCCCGGCCCCACTCGAGCACGGACGGCGGCAGCGGCTCCCCCGCCGTGGACACGCGCCGCAGCCGCAGCGGGGCGTCCTCGGTGACCTCCCCGGCCTTGGCCAGCGCGCGGAACATCGTGGGGGCGCCGGCGAGGTTCGTGACGTCCTGCGAGCTGATCACCTCGACCATGGTCGCCGGGGAGAAGGCGCCGCGGTACTGCACCGAGGTCGCCCCGAGCACCAGCGTGCCGACGATCCCGTAGTACAGCCCGTACGCCCAGCCGTGGTCGGCCGCGTTCCAGAACAGGTCCTCGGGGCGCAGGTCCACCGCGCACGTGAGGTAGACGGCGAACGCGGCGGCCGCGCGCAGCGGCACAGGCACCCCCTTGGGGCGGCCGGTGGTGCCGGAGGTGAACAGCAGGGCGATCGGCCCGTCCCCGCCGACGGCGACGTCCTCGGCCAGCGGCGCGGAGTCCGCGAGCGCGTCCCACTCCGGGCCGGTGCGGATGATCTCGATGCCCGGGATGTCCGTGAGCTTCTCGGCCTGGCGGGGTTCGGCGACGACAAGCCGCGCCGCCGCGCCCTCGATGCGCATCCGGGCGGCGCCCGCGGCGAACGCGGTGAACAGCGGCACGTGCACGGCGCCGAGCCGCCACAGGGCCAGCAGCGTGATGACGAGCTCCTCCCGTTTGGACATCATCACGGGGACCCGGTCGCCGCGCGTGACGCCGCGGGCGGCGAGGCCGGTGGCGAGGCGACGCGAGCGGTCGGCCAGCTCGCCGAAGGTGAGGTCGACGGCGGACATGTCCTCCGCCACGAACCGGAACGCCACCGCGTCGGCCGGCCAGCGGTCGCAGAGCAGGTGGGCGGCGCAGGCGTCCGGGGTCTCGACGTCGGCGACCCACCCGGCCATCAGCCGGTCGATCGTCCCGGCCTCGCTGGCCTGCCCGGTCCGTTCCGTCATCTCGGTCTCCTCATCCCTCTCGGCACGCCGACGCTGGGCGACGGCGACGTCAGCCACGGTAGGTCCGCCGCGCCCCGGGCCACCGGGCGCGTCCGCATGTTGCACTCGATGTTGCACTCGCCACCCCGTCGCGGTCGAGGACGGACCCGGTCGTCGCCTTCGTCGGGCGTCCGCGGCGCCTGCCAGAATGGGGGCCATGACCTCGCAGCCCGCGCCCGCGTCCACCGCCCACCGCCGTTCCCTCGCCGAGGCCGGCATCGCCCTCGGCCCCCTGGACGGCCGCTACCGCGCGGCGGTGGAGCCGCTCGTGGAGCACCTGTCCGAGGCGGCGTTGAACCGCAACCGCATCCACGTGGAGGTCGAGTGGTTCATCCACCTGGCCGAGCACCGCGTGCTGCCGGGTCTCGAGCCGCTCACGGCCGAGCAGCAGGCGGGCCTGCGGGCGATCGTCACGGACTTCGACGCGGAGTCCGTGGCCGAGCTGGCGGCTACCGAGAAGGTCACGGTGCACGACGTGAAGGCCGTCGAGTACTTCATCGCCGACCGCCTCGAGGGGCTGGGCCTGGGCCGGCTGAAGCCGCTCGTGCACTTCGCGTGCACCTCCGAGGACATCAACAACCTCGCCTACGCGGTGGGCGTGCGCGACGCCGTCGAGCAGGTCTGGCTGCCGGCCGCCCGCGCCGCCGTGGCCACCGTCTCCGCGATGGCCGCCGAGGCCGCCGAGACCCCCATGCTCTCCCGCACGCACGGCCAGCCGGCCACGCCCACCACGCTGGGCAAGGAGATGGCCGTGTTCGTGCACCGTCTGACCCGTCAGACCCGGCGCATCGCCGGCCAGGAGTACCTGGGCAAGATCAACGGCGCCACCGGCACCTACGCCGCCCACCTCGCCGCCGCCCCGGACGCGGACTGGCCGGCCCTGTCCCGGTCCTTCGTGGAGCACCTCGGCCTCACCTGGAACCCGCTGACCACCCAGATCGAGTCCCACGACTGGCAGGCGGAGCTGTACGCCGACGTCGCGCGCTTCAACCGGATCCTCCACGGCTTCTGCGTGGACGTGTGGAGCTACATCTCCATCGGCTACTTCGCGCAGATCCCCGTGGCCGGTGCGACCGGCTCCTCCACCATGCCGCACAAGGTGAACCCGATCCGCTTCGAGAACGCCGAGGCCAACCTCGAGCTCTCCTGCGCCCTGCTCGACTCGCTGGGCGCCACCCTCGTGGAGTCCCGTTGGCAGCGCGACCTCACGGACTCGACGTCGCAGCGCAACATCGGCGTGGCCCTCGGCCACTCGGTGCTCGCCCTGACCAACGTCACCAAGGGCATGGGCCAGCTCCAGGTCGCCGCGCCCGTACTGGCGGAGGACCTCGACACGAACTGGGAGGTGCTCGGCGAGGCCGTCCAGACCGTGATGCGTGCCGAGGCGATCGCCGGCGTCGAGGGCATGGACAACCCCTACGAGCGCCTCAAGGAGCTGACCCGCGGCCACCGCGTGGACGGGGCGCGCATGCGCGAGTTCGTGCAGGGCCTCGGCCTGTCGGAGGCGGCCCAGGCGCGCCTGCTGGAGCTGACCCCGGCCGGGTACACCGGCGTGGCGGCGGAGCTGGCCAAGGAGTTCGGCCCCGCGCAGGACTGACCCGGGCCGCCTGACGGGGGACGATGGGCGGGTGCTGCTTCCACTTCTCCCCGTGTGGCTGCTGTCCGCCGCCCCCAAGGACCCCGCCGAACTCGAACGGGACGTGCCCGAGCCGATCGACGCGCACGGCGAGCTCGCCGACGCGATCACCGCGGCGATCACCGCCGTGGACCTCGTGGGCGTGTTCTTCTTCGCGATCTCGGGCGCCGTCCTCGCCGTGCGCAAGGGCTACGACATCGTCGGCTCCCTGCTGCTGGCCCTCATGGTGGGCACGGGCGGCGGCGTCGTCCGTGACCTCGTGGTCGGCCGGGACGTGCCCGCGGCCTTCGACAATCCCTGGTACCTGATCCTGCCCGCGGTCGCGTCCCTGGCGGTGTTCCTCCGCATCTTCGACGGCGAGCGCGGCCACCACGCCGTCATGGCCTTCGACGCCATCGGCCTGGCCGTGTACTGCGTGGTGGGCACGCGCATCGCCCTGCTCGCCGGCCTGAGCCCGGTCGCCGCCGCGGTGCTGGGCCTGGTGACCGCCGTCGGCGGCGGCATCCTGCGCGACGTCGTCGCCGGGGAACCGCCCGCCGTGTTCGGCGGGCGCGGCTGGTACGCGCTGCCGGCCATCCTCGGCGCGGGCACGACGGCGGCCCTCGGCCAGGCGGAGCTCCTCGGCCCGCTGACCTCGGCGGCGGTGATGGTGCTCGTGCTGGTGCTGCGCGTGGTGTCGCTGCGCAGGGAGTGGCTCGCCCCGGGGGCCGAGATCTCGGGGGCGACCCAGCGCCAGCGCCTGGATCCCCATGACGAGCCGCCCGTGCCGGACATCCGCGACCGCAAGGGCAGGGACGGGCCGCCCGCCGACCCCGGCGAGGACGGCCCCCCGGCGAACGAGGAGACGCCCGGGGCCGGCGAGGACGGCCCCCCGGGGACACCCGGGTGAACAAACGAGCCACCACGCGGGCCGCACGGGACAATCGCCGGTGAATCCCCGGACCCGACGGAAGGAGCCGCCGTGGACGTGCAGCAGTTCTTCGCCACCCTCACCAACGTCCCGTGGCTGCTCACCGCCCTGGACCTGATCGGGATCTTCTTCTTCGCCACCTCGGGGGCGCTGCTGGCGGCCCGCAAGCAGTTCGACCTGGTGGGCTCGATGGCGCTGTCCCTGCTGGCCGGGCTGGGCGGCGGCTTCACCCGGGACATCCTGCTGGACCGCGGCCTGCCCGCGTCCCTGGAGAACCCGGTCTACCTGGCCCCGCCGGTGCTCGTCTCCCTGCTCGTGTACGTCAAGCTGATCCACCCGAATCGGCTGAACCTGACCATCACCCTGTTCGACGCCGCCGGGCTCGCCCTGTTCACGGTGTCCGGCGTCCTGCTGGCGCACTCGATGGGCGTGCACCCGGTGTCCACGGTGGTGATCGCGATGGTCACGGCGCTGGGCGGCGGCGTGCTGCGGGACATCGTCGCCAACGAGGTGCCGTCCATCTTCGACCCCCGCGGCGTGTACGTGCTCCCCACGTTCCTGGGCGCGGTGCTGGCGACCGTGGTGGCGATGAACGGCGCGCTCAACACGTTCACCGGCTTCCTCATCGCGTTCCTGATCTTCGCGGTGCGGATGATCGCCTACCGCTACCAGTGGCGGTTCTTCGGCGCGGAGATCTCCCAGGACAAGGAGTCCCTCGAGCGTCTGCGGCGCCTGGCCACGCAGGCGCAGGAGGCGGCCGCCCGCCGGGTGGAGCGCACCCTCGAGCGCCGGCTGCGCTCCCCCGGCGCCCCCGCCTTCCCCGACGACGACACGCACGGGTCCTACGGCCCGCGGCAGGAGTACGAGGACCAGGTGCGGGTGGACGACTACGACCCGCAGACCCAGACGATCACCGTCGTCGACCCCGCCTCACACCAGCAGGTGCGCCTGGACCGCGGCACCGGCGTCATGGACGTCACCGACCTGCGCACCGGGCGCACGCGCAGCTTCGACGACCCCGAGCACGATTGGATCGCGGACGACCCGGAGGACCCGAGGGGCTGAGGGATGCGGTGGGCCCGACGCCGGGCCGCGCACGCGCACCCCGCGGACGGGTCTATGCTGAGAGTCCATGACCGGCACGCATGAGACCGCCCGCCCCGCCAGCACGACTACGGAGGCCGCGGCCTCCGGCCCCCTCCACCGCGTCGGATTCGACCGCGCGAAGTACATCGAGCTCCAGTCCCAGCACATCCAGGAACGCCGGCGCCAGATCGGCGGGAAGCTGTACCTGGAGATGGGCGGCAAGCTCTTCGACGACCTGCACGCCTCCCGCGTCCTGCCCGGCTTCACCCCGGACAACAAGATCGCGATGCTCGACCGCATCAAGGACGAGACCGAGATCCTGGTGTGCTTCAACGCCAAGGACCTCGAGCGGAACAAGGTCCGCGCGGACCTGGGCATCACGTACGAGGACGACGTCCTGCGCCTCGTGGACGTGTTCCGGGAGCGCGGGTTCCTGGTGGAGCACGTGGTGGTCACGCAGCTGGAGGACGCCAACCACCGTGCGCTGGCGTTCCTCGAGAAGCTCGAGCGCCTCGGCCTGAAGGTGGCCCGCCACCGCGTGATCCCCGGCTACCCCCACGCCATGTCCACGATCGTCTCGGAGCAGGGCTTCGGCGCCAACGAGTGGTCCGAGACCACGCGGGACCTCGTCGTCGTGACGGCCCCCGGCCCGGGCTCCGGCAAGCTGGCGACGTGCCTGAGCCAGGTGTACAACGATCGGCAGCGGGGCATCCCGGCCGGCTACGCGAAGTTCGAGACGTTCCCCATCTGGAACCTGCCGCTCGAGCACCCGGTGAACGCCGCCTACGAGGCCGCCACCGTGGACCTGGACGACATCAACCTGATCGACCCGTTCCACCTGGCCGAGTACGGCGAGCGGGTGACGAGCTACAACCGCGACGTCGAGGTGTTCCCGCTGCTGTCCGCGCTGCTGGAGAAGGTCACGGGCACCACCCCGTACAAGTCCCCCACGGACATGGGCGTGAACATGGCCGGCGCGGCGATCGTGGACGACGAGGTGTGCCAGGAGGCCGCGAAGCAGGAGATCATCCGGCGCTACTACAAGGCTCAGGTCAACGAGGCTCTGGAGGGCGCGGACGACACCGAGTCCGAGCGCGTGGCCCTGGTGATGTCCAAGCTGGGTCTGAGCTCGGAGGACCGCCCGGTGGTGGGTGCCGCACAGTTGGTGGCCGAGCGCACCGGTGAGCCCGGCGCGGCCGTGCAGCTGGCGGACGGCACCCTGGTGACCGGCAAGACCTCGGAGCTGCTGGGCTGCTCCGCCGCGGTGCTGCTTAACGCCCTCAAGGTGCTGGCCGGCATCGAGGACGACGTGCACCTGCTCTCCCCCGCCTCGATCGAGCCGATCCAGACGCTCAAGACCGTGCACCTGGGCTCCAAGAACCCGCGGCTGCACACGGACGAGGTGCTGATCGCGCTGTCCGTGTCCGCGGCGACCGACGAGAACGCGAAGGCGGCCGTCGAGCAGCTGGCGAGCCTCGAGGGCTGCGACGTGCACACGACGACGATCCTCGGCTCCGTGGACGAGGGCATCTTCCGGTCCCTGGGGATGCTCGTGACGAGCGAGCCGAAGTTCCAGAAGAAGGGGCTCTACCGGAAGCGGTGACGGTGGGCCCGGATCTCGAACGCCTCCGTTTGAGATCCGGGCGACTCCCGGGCCGTTTCCGTTCGGGATCCGGACACCTCCGGAAAACTCGCGCCCGCGCCTATCGCGCACGACGACCGTCACACTCGACGCCCACTCCCTCCCTAGCTAGCGGCCCTCGCTTCCTGGTACGCCGAGGTAGGCATCTCGCGATCCAGTGCCCAAGTGATCTGCATCGGCCGTTCTGTGCCCGACCAATCCGCGAACTGCACCGTTCCCAGACACAGATAGGCAGCACCCTCTCCAATCGCATCCCTACCCGACCCTCGAACAAACATTAGGGTGTGCGACTCGCCGTGCTCCTTGCTGAGGTAGCGCTGGCCCGTGGGGGAGCGAGCGGTCGTGACGTTCTGACTCTCCCAGTGGAATGCGGACCGGCTGACGGCAAAGTCGCGGTACATCGTGCTGGGTGAGAACTGCCGAGCATCCTTTTTAAGGGTCACGAGGAGAGCATCGGTGTTGTAGTCCGGGGAGAAGGCCACGCCTTCCCGGTGACTCGACTGCGTGCGCTCCCACGATGAGATGTCCAGGCCGGCCAGAATCTCCGTCCGTCGATAGTGTGCATGGCTACGGAGGGCCGTCGGCTTCCCCAACCGCAGGTGCTCGGGAGCGGTCCGGGCGCTCGACACGACGACGTCGAGCAACTGGTCGACCTCCTCCACGAATGCGGGCAACCCCCGAACCCAGTCGAAAGCTTCGTCGAAATCGGAAAATGGGGCTGGCCCCGCCCCATGCAAGAGGGTGAAATACAGCATGCGCGCGTACTGCTGATCCTGCGGAGTCAGCTCTTCATAGCGTGTATTATTTGTGAGCAACCGGCGGTACGCATCGGCCCGCTCGGCATCGTCCACGTGGCGCAGCGTGATAGCACGGAGGGTCATCCCACGGTCGTCGGGAGTCATGATGACCCCGAGGTGGTTACCCATCGCGAGGTCTTTGACGGTACTCCAGCTCCGTCCCGATTTTCCTGGCCGGTACACGTCCTCCAGCCCACGGCCGGCCTCCTCGAGGTACCGCGCCAGCGCATAGTCGGCAAGTCCGACGCGCGCCGCAGTGGCGTGGTCCCGCACATCCCTGACTAGGTCCGACAGTTTCAAACCCACCTGATTCTTGAGATTGGCCAGGATGTTTTCCTCCGCCACCCGGTCCAACACGATCTGCGATCCCGGCGGGAGGTAGGGGAATCCTGCCTCAACGTCGTCGATCAACTGGCGCCGACCACTGCCCGTCAGCGCGCGCAGTTTGAGGTCGAAACGGAATTCTTTGCGCTGATGGCCCACAAAATCTAGCGCTGTCAGCACGCTCTTGGTGGGAGAGCGGCGGAGCCCTCGTCCGAGCTGCTGGAGGAAGATCGTGGCACTCTGCGTCGGTCGAAGAAAAAGGACCGTGTTGACCTCAGGGATGTCGAGCCCCTCATTGAACACATCGACGCCGAAGAGCACCTTCAGGGTCCCAGCACGGAGGTCTCTGAAGGCAGCGGCTCGTTCTTCTGACCCGGTGTCCCCCACCACCACGGCCGCCGGGACCTTCGCGCGGTTGAACACCTCGGCCATAAAGTGAGCATGGTCCACCGTGGCACAGAACCCCAGGGCCTTCATGGCATCGAGGTCAGATACCTTGTCGCTGAGCGCCGCCAGAATCTTCCGAGCACGGGCCTCGTCGCCGGTGTAGATCCGACCCAGTGCACCCACGTCGTACTGGCCATTACGCCATTCGATTCCTCGAAGGTCGACGTCGTCGTTCACGGCGAAGTAGTGGAAGGGCACAAGAATGTCCGCCTCAAGCGCGTCCCAGAGGCGCATTTCGGAGGCAATGCGTCCTTCAAACAGGTCCTTGACGTTGACCCCATCGGCGCGTTCCGGTGTCGCCGTCAGACCGAGGACCTCGCGTGGCCTGAGATGGCGGAGGAGTGCCTCGTAGGAACTCGCAGAGGCGTGATGAAACTCGTCGATGACGACGACATCGAACAGGTCCGGAGACAACGTGGCGACACCTAGCCGAGCCAAGGACTGAACGGACGCAAACACGTGCTTCCACTGCGACGGATGCTCTCCCCCGACGAACAGCTCCCCGAAGGTGCCGTCGTTCAAAATGGCGCGGTAGGTCTTCCGGGCCTGGCGCAAAATCTCTTCCCGGTGCGCCACAAAGAGAAGAGTTGGGGGCGAACCGGCACGCAGTGCCATGTCCCGGTAGTCAAGGCCAGCTATCACCGTCTTGCCCGTGCCGGTGGCCGCGACGAGCAGGTTGCGGTGATGACCACGCGCGCGCTCAGCGTTGAGGTCATCAAGCATCCTCGCCTGGTGCGGATACGGGTGTACGTCCAGACCGCTGAGGTCGATGCGGTCCCCGCGGTCTGTGAATGATCCCTGTCGCAGTTCGCGGTCGAGGCGCTCGGCGTCCCGCTCCGGGTCGTAGGGCTCAAACGCCGGGTCGGCCCAGTACGTGTCGAACGTGGCCTGGAACTTCCTGACTAGTGATGGAGTCGCGATGGAGGACAACCGGACATTCCACTCCAAACCGTCCAGCATCGCGGCCTTGGATAGGTTGGATGATCCAACGTAAGTGAGCCGCCCCCTTCATTCGGTCCGGACGTTCTGTGAGTCGTCGGTTTCCATTTGATGGGTGCACTGCCGAGCGTACTCGGCTGGGGTTAGGGCGTGTTGCTAAAGGGTAGTAGTCAGCCAATGCAGTGTCGCGGCGAGGCAGAGCCCGGCGTGATAGCTCCGGGCGTACTTGTCCGAGCGCATCGCGATTCCTCGCCACTGTTTGAGCCGGTTGCTCCCGGGCGCCCCCGCCCCCGGACGCGCCGTTTCCCGAACGAAAACGCGAGGTGGGGCGTAGCCTGGCCGCCATGACCACCGTGTTCTACGACGACCAGGGCCGCCCCGAGCCGCCCTTCGCCGCGGGCGAGGCCGCCACCCTGCTGGGCTTCCTCGACTTCCTGCGCGCCACGATCGAGTGGAAGACGGCGGACCTGGACACGGCCGCGCTGCACCGCCGCCTGCCGGGGCACCCGTCCGCGATGACGCTCGGCGGCCTGCTCAAGCACCTCGCGTTCGTCGAGTTCTGGTGGTTCGAGGCCGTCGCCCTCGGCGAGCCCACCTCGACGCCCTGGGTGGGCGCGGACTTCGACGCGGACCCCGACTGGGACTGGCACAGCGCGGCGCAGGACTCCGCGGCGGACCTGCGCGCCCTCTGGCAGGGCCAGGTGGAGCGGTCCCGGCAGATCGTGGTGGACCTGCTCGCGGCGGACGGCGACGACGGCGCCGCGGCCCTGGCCCGCGCCCACCGGATCCGGGAGGGGCGGGACCCGGTCTCGCTGCGGTGGATCCTCACCCACATGATCGAGGAGTACGGCCGCCACGCCGGCCACGCCGACCTGCTGCGCGAGGGGATCGACGGCCAGGCCGGCGAGTGAGCCCGCCCCACCCGCGGTCCCGCCTGCGGTCGCACCCGGGTTCATCCCCTCGTCGGATGCCCGGCCCCACGCCGGCTGGGTAGATTCTGTGCCATGGCCTCCCCCTCCCCTGCGTCCGCGCACCCGTCCGCCCCCGAGAGCGGGACGGGCCTGGGGTTCACCGGCGCGGCGGGGATCACCGGGCTCACCGCCGCCGAGGTCGCCGAGCGGGAGGCCGCGGGCCTGGTCAACGTCCAGTCGCGGGACACGTCCCGCTCGCTGGGGCAGATCCTGCGCGTGCACGTGTTCACGCTGTTCAACCTGGCGATCGCGCTGTGCGCCGTCGTCGTGATCCTGATGGGCCGCTGGCTGGACCTGCTGTTCTCGCTGGCGGCCGTGGCCAACGTGGTGATCGGCGTGGTCCAGGAGTACTCGGCCAAGCGGAAGCTGGACCGGATCGCGCTGCTGCACCAGGACGACGTCGTCGTCATCCGGGACGGGGCGCGCGTGCCCCTGCCGATGGCGCGGATCGTGCGGGACGACGTCGTGGTGCTGCGCCGCGGCGACCAGGTGCCCGTGGACGGCGAGGTCCTCGTCTCGGACGGCCTGGACATGGACGAGGCGCTGCTCACCGGGGAGAACGACCCCGTGCCCAAGACCCCCGGGGACGCCGTGCTCTCGGGCTCGGCCGTCGTGGCCGGCGCGGGCCTGGTGCGCGCGACGGCGGTGGGCTCGGCCTCGCACGCGGCCCGGCTCAGCGCCGAGGCCCGCCGCTACTCCGCCATCCACTCGGAGCTGCGCGGCGCCCTGGAGAAGGTGGCCCGCTGGCTGACGATCGCCCTGGTGCCGATCATCGCGGTGATCGTGCACGGCCAGATGACGGCGGTCGGCGGCTGGTCCCTCGCCCTCTCCCAGCCGCGCGAGGCCGCCCTGGAGCCCGCGCTGATCGCGTCCGTGGCGGCGGTGACCAGCATGATCCCGCAGGGCCTGGCGCTCATGACGACCATCGCGTTCGCCGTGTCCGCGCTCAAGCTGGCCCAGCAGGAGGTCCTCATCCAGGAGCAGCCCGCCGTGGAGGTCCTGGCCCGCGTGGACACCGTCTGCCTGGACAAGACCGGCACCCTCACCGAGGGCGGCGTCCGGTTCGACCGGCTCACCGCGCCCGCCTCGGCGGACGCGTCCCCGGACGCCCACGACGACGGCGCCCCGGCCGAGGTCGGCGACGGGGCTCGGGCCGTGCTCGCCTGGTTCGGCGCGGACCCGGACGTGAACCCCACCGCGGCGGCCCTGCGCGAGCCCTTCACGGCCGTCCCGGCCGTGGACCCCGCGGCCCAGGTGGCGTTCTCCTCCGCGCGCCGGTGGTCGGCGGTCGCGTTCGGCCCGGAGGCCGGGGCCGCGGCCGGCACGTGGCTGCTCGGCGCGCCCGAGGCCCTCGTGGACGAGCGGCTCCTGGGCCCCGACGCCGCCGAGGCCGTCCGCGCCCAGGTCCACGCCGACGCGGACGCCGGCCGCCGCGTGCTGCTGCTGGCCCGCACGGACGCGCCCCTGATCGGGGATGCGCTGCCCGCCGGAGGCGTCCCGGTCGCCGTCGTGACGTTCCGCGAGAACGTGCGCCCGGACGCCGCCGAGACCCTCGACTACTTCCACGCGCAGGGCGTGCGGACCGTGGTGATCTCCGGGGACAGCCCGCGCACCGTGGCCGCCGTGGCCCGCGAGGTGGGCCTCGAGGTGGCGGGTCAGGCCTACGACGGGCGCACCCTGCCGGACGAGCCCGGGGAGCTCGCCGACGTGATGGCCGAGCACAGCGTGTTCGGCCGCGTCAGCCCGGACCAGAAGAAGGCGATGGTCCAGGCGCTGCAGTCCCGCGGGCACGTGGTGGCCATGACCGGCGACGGGGTGAACGACGCCCTGGCCCTGAAGACCGCGGACCTGGGCATCGCCATGGGCAACGCCGCCCCGGCCACCAAGGCGGTGTCCCGGATGGTGCTGCTGGACGGGCGCTTCGACCGCCTGCCGCGCGTGCTCGGCGAGGGCCGCCAGGTGATCGCGAACATGGAGCGGCTCGCCCACATCTACCTGACGAAGACGACGTACGCGCTGCTGTTCGGCGTGGTGTTCTCCCTGTTCGCGTGGCAGTTCCCACTGCTGCCGCGGCAGGCCTCCACGGTGGACTTCATCATGATCGGCGCGCCCACGTTCTTCCTCGCCCTGCTGCCGAACCCGCGCCGCTACGTGCCCGGGTTCCTGGGGCGGGCCCTGCGGTTCGCGATCCCCTCGGGCGCCGTGATCGTGCTGTCCATGGTGGCCTTGCACGCGTACGTGCGCCTCACCGCCGGCGACGTCGACCTGGCCCGCCAGCAGGCCGCGTTCATGATCACCCTGACCCTGCTGGGCCTGTGGGTGCTCAGCGTGATGTCCCGGCCGCTGAGCGCGCGCGTGGTGCTGCTGATCCTGGCGATGTACGCGGTGCTGGCCGCCGTCGTGCTGGTACCGGCCTCCCGCTGGTACCACCAGATGGAGGTCCCGCCCACGGACGTGCTCGTGGCCGCGCTGGTCATCGCCGTGCTCGGGTGCGGGCTGATCGAGGTCATCCACCAGGTGCACCGCCGCCACGTGGCGAGGGTGCTGGCCGCCGCCGGGGCGTGAGACCCCTCAGCCGCGGGCGCGGCGCACCGCCGCCCGGTAGTCGCGCCACTCCCACACCAGCACGACGACGGCGACCAGCAGGTACGCGACGTCCCACGCGCTGAGCCGCTCCCCGGCCACCACACCCGGGAGACGGGCGGCCAGGATGAGCACCACGAACACGGTGACCGCCCAGGCCCGCCGGCGGGACGCGGCGACCCGGTCCTTCTGGAAGCCCGCGGCGTACAACTCCGGGGAGCCGAGCTCCTCGGCCAGCGGGCGCCCGGCCGCGGCCCCCCGCGCCCGCGCGTCACGGACGATCTCGGCCACCCGCGCGTCGGGCAGGTCCTTGCGCAGCCGCAGGACGCCGGCGAGGCGGCGGGCCCACGCGTCGTCGTCGAGGGCGGCGGGGGGCTCCCCCACGGGCCGGCGGGCCGCCGGGAGCAGCCGGTGCGCGAGCCAGGCGAGGGCCGCGCAGACCGGGGCGACGGCGAGCAGCCAGAGCGTGCTCCCGGTGAACAGGTGCGTCTGCGCGTTCACCTCGACGAGCCACCAGGCGAGCACCAGTACGAAGGCCAGGAGGGCGACGGCGGCCACCAGCGTGGCAGCCAGCCGCGGGACGCGGGCGAGGAGCCGCTCCCAGAGCACCATCACCGCCACCCCGGCCACACCCATGAGCACCGGGGACAGCAGCAGCCCCCACGTGTAGTCGGTGGTGAGCCCGTCGCGGAGCAGCCAGACCAGGCAGAACAGGACGGCGACGCCGGCGGCGACCGTGAAGCCGAGCACCGGCACATCGCGCCAGGTGGCGTCGGGTGTGGCGGGGTCGGGGTGGGGGCGGATGGTCGTCGGTCGGGTCCCTCCTGTGTGCTCCGTTGCGGATCCCTGTCGGCGACCCTACGGCCTGGTCGAGCGCATCTCCGCATCGGGCGCCCTCCCTCGTGCCGGCGTCGGCGTCGCTCTACCGTGGGGCCATGGACTCCACGCTCTTCACCCGTTCGGCCGACCGCGCCGCCCACGACGACGTCAACTTCCGCACCCGCAAGTGGGTCAAGCCGGAGGACCTCAACGCGAACAACACCCTCTTCGGCGGCTCGCTGCTGCGCTGGGTCGACGAGGAGGCGGCCATCTACGCGACCCTGCAGCTGGGCAACCCGCGGTGCGTGACGAAGCTGATCTCGGAGATCAACTTCCTGGCCTCGGCGAAGCAGGGCGACATGATCGAGATGGGCCTGCGCGCCACCGAGTTCGGGCGCACGTCCCTGAGCATGCGGGCGAAGGTGCGGAACATCGTGACCGGCGAGATGATCCTGACCATCGACAAGATCGTGTTCGTGTCCCTGGGCGAGGACGGCAAGCCCGTGCCCCACGGCTTCACCGAGATCACCTACGACCGCGACCGCCTGCCCCTGGACAACCCCCTCTGAGCCGGCCCGCCGCCCCACGCGGTCCGGGGGCGGGCGGCTCTAGTCGATGCCGCGGGCGGCCAGGGCGTCCCCGACGTCGTCCGCGTGCTTGAAGCTGAGCACCAGCAGCGGCAGCGCCCAGGCCCACGGCGCCATCCGCACCCCGCGGGCGGCCTGCGCATGCCGGATCTGCTCGGCCAGGGCGCGCAGGTGCCCGATCGAGGAGAGCACCAGGCCCATCGCCAGGCCCACGCGGTCGGCGCGGAACCCCGCCCGCGCCAGGCGCGGCCCCGCCCACGGGATCCGCTCGACCGGCCGCAGCACCGCCTCGGCCACCCCGGTCATGTCCGCGATCCGGGTGGTGCGCGTCAACACCTGCGCGGTGAGCACGAGCCCGAGCACGCGCGCCACCATGAGTCCGGCGGCGAACGCGTCGGTGAAGATCCACTGCGCCGCGAACAGGACCACGTAGAACAGCCACAGAGCGCGCAGGTCGGAGGCGATCATCGCCGCCCCGCGCCGCAGCCCGAAGCCCACGAGATACGCGGTTACGGCGCCCACGACGGCGGCGCCCGCGGTCCACAGGGACAGTGGCAGCAGGGTCAGGGCCAACACCCACACCGCGAACAGGCCCGTCTTGAGGCCGGCGCGGGCGTGGTGCAGGGGCGAGTCGCCGTGGATGTACAGGGAGAGCATCAGCGCAGCTCCGCCGCCACGGCGTGATCCAGGAAGTGCTCGTACGCCTCGACCACGTCCTCGGCCGGGCCGGTCCGCTCCACACGGCCGCCGTGGACCCACACGGCCTCGTCGCATGCACGGGCCAGCTCGAGGTCGTGGGTCACCAGCAGCAGCTGGAACCCGTCCGGGGCGGAGGGGTCGGCGGCCAGCAGCCGGTCGGCCACGATCCGCCGGTGCCGGCCGTCCAGCAGGGAGGTCGGCTCGTCGGCGATCACCAGGGACGGCCCGGTGGTCATCACCGAGCACATCGCCAGCCGCTGCGCCTGCCCCGAAGACAGGGACAGGCACGCCCGGTCCGCGAGCGCGGTGAGCCGGTGCTCCTGGAGCGCCGCGGCCACGCGCGCGGCGACGTCGTCCTTGGTCAGGCGGCGGCCGGCGTCGTCCCTGAGCGACTTCACGGTCAGCTCCACGTCCTCCCGGACGGTGGGCATGACCATCTGCGCGGCCGGGTTCGCGAACACGAAGCCGACGGTGCGGCGCAGCGCCTTCACGTCCCGGACGGCGTCCACCCCGTGCACGGTCACCTCCCCGGCGACGACGTCGGCCAGCCCGGCGATCGCGCGGGCCAGCGTGGACTTGCCGGAGCCGTTCTCCCCGATCACCGCCACACGCGGGGCGGTGAGGGTGAGGTCCACGCCGTCGAGGAGCACGACGACGCCCTCGGGGCCATCGGCCTCGACGCGGACGCCCGTGAGGGTGACGGAACGGTCCGGGCTCATCGGAAGGCGCGGGGGTAGGCCTTCCACAGGCCGACGACGAGGATGACGGACACGACGAGCTTGAGCAGGTCACCGGGCACGAACGGGGCCATGGAGAGGACGGCGGCGCCGAACTCCATCCCGGCGATCCCGACGAAGCCGAGCACGCCGAAGAAGTAGACCATCACGACGCCACCGATCAGCCCGGCGACGGCCGCCCCGAGCGCGACCCGTCCGGCGCCGAGGCCGGGCCGGGCCCGGGAGGTGAGGGCCCAGAAGATCAGGCCGACGATCAGCGCGGACGGGATCCAGCCGAGGATGAAGCCGGCCGTCGGGCCGGCGAACACGCCCAGGCCGCCGCGGCCGCCGCTGAGCAGCGGCAGGCCGAGCGCCACGAGGCCGGCGAACAGCGCCATCGAGGCGGCCCCGCGCCACGGGCCGAGGATCACACCGGCCAGGATCACGGCGATGTTCTGCAGCACGATCGGGGCGGGCACACCGGCGACGGCGATCGGCGGCACCAGACCGAGGACGGCCATCAACGCGGTCATGACGGCGATGCGCGCGAGGCTGCCGCCGGCGGAACCGCGACGGGGGCGGCCGGCGTCGGTGGGGCGGTCCGCCGTCGTGGTGGCCGCGGGGCGGACGTGGCCGTCGTGGGACGAGGGCACGGAAGTGCTCATGGAGGGACTCCTGGTGCGGAAGCGAGTGCGAGGGGGCGCTCAGCCGAGGCGCGGGGCGCATGGCGAGTGCCCGACGAGTTGAACAGTGTTCAGGAGTCTACTGCAGGGGCGGAGGTGTGGGCGGCCGGGGTGCGCTCCCGGGCGATGGTGCGCGGAGTGACGCTGTCGAGATGCAGCGAAGATTTCACAAACGCGCAAATATGTTTCATGCGACCATGAGTCACTTAGGTATTGACATTTGAACCTTGATCGACTAGGGGTCATAGTTCTCCAGTCAGCCCGTGTGCGACGCTGACACCATGAACCAGCCCTCCATGGCCACCCTGTCTTCGGGAAAAATCACCCTGCGCGACGCCCGCCGCGGGACCACACGGGATGTGGAACTGGAGCCCTTCGAGATGGCAGTGCACCCCCTCCATGACCGGAGCACCGGACGCCCGCTCACGCCTCTGACATGGTTCGAGACCATCAACCTCTGCAACGAGCTATCCAATGCCGAAGAGCTGCAGCCGGCCTACACGCGTGCTGGGGACGGACGCTCCGTTACCTGGAACACGAGCGCTGACGGGTACCGATTGCCCACCGAGGCCGAGTGGGAGTACGCCTGCCGCGCCGGAACGACCTCGCCCGCCTACGGGCCGCTTGAAGACATCGCCTGGACCGGCCTCGACCACCTCGAGGGCCCCCAGCCCGTCGTCCGTTCAGAGAACCCTTGACCTTCCCCCGTAGGGGAAGGTGCAGACTGAAGATCAACCACTGGAAAACCAGCCATCAGCTTCTGCCGTCACGCAATGAACCGGTGCCCGATGGCAGTGTAGGGAGATTCGCATGAACGAGGCAGTACCGCATTTCGATCTGGCGATCATCGGTTCCGGTGGTGGCGCGTTCGCTGCCGCGATCAGGGCAACGAACCTCGACAAACGGGTCGTCATGATCGAACGCGGGACCGTGGGCGGGACCTGCGTGAACACCGGATGCATCCCCTCCAAGGCTCTGCTCGCCGCAGCCGAGGCACGCCACACCGCCCAGGACGCCGGCAGGTTCCCCGGCCTCACCGCCACCGCGGGACCCGTGGACATGGAAGCACTCATCGCGGGAAAGCGCGCCTTGGTGGAGAACGTGCGCTCCGATAAGTACGTGGACCTCGTCGCGGACTACGGGTGGGAGCTGCGCCACGGCAATGCTGTATTCACCGGCACCGCCGCGGACCCTGCGCTGGAGGTCACCGCGCAGGACGGGACCAGGGAGACGATCACGGCCGCCCACTATCTGGTCGCGACCGGCTCCACCCCGTGGGCCGCACCGATCAATGGTCTGGACACGGTCGATTACCTGACATCGACCACGGCCATGGAACTCGACGAGGTACCCGAGTCCTTGCTGGTCATCGGCGGCGGGTACGTCGCCCTGGAACAGGCCCAACTCTTCGCCCGCCTCGGCTCGAAGGTCACCATGCTGGTGCGCTCTCGCCTGGCATCGGGTGAGGAACCCGAAGCATCCAGGGCATTGATGAGCGTCTTCGCCAACGAGGGCATCCGGGTCATCCGCCGCTCCACCGTCTCCTCCATCACCCAGGACACGGACGGCGGCATTGCCGCCCAGGCCGACATCGCCGGCGGGCGCGAAACCCTCCGGGCCTCCAAGGTCCTCATCGCCACGGGTCGGCGCCCGGTCACCGACGGGCTAAACCTGGCCGGGGTGAGCGTGAAGACCGGGGACAAGGGGGAAGTCGTCGTCGAGGACACCCTGGTGAGCTCTAACCCACGCGTTTGGGCTGCGGGGGACGTGACCGGGCACCCCGAATACGTGTACGTCGCCGCATCCCACGGCACCCTGATGGTCGACAACGCCTTCAGCGACGCCGGCCGCGCCGTGGACTACAGCCACCTGCCCCGCGTCACGTTCACCAGCCCTAACCTCGCGGTTGTCGGCATGACCGACAAGCAGGCAAGAGACGCCGGGATCAGGTGCGAATGCCGGGTTGTACCGCTGGAATACATACCCCGCGCCGTGGTGAACCGGGACACCCGCGGATTCATCAAGATGGTCGCAGACGCCGACACCGGCAGGATCGTCGGTATCACCGCCGTCGCGAAGGAAGCCGGCGACCTCGCTGCAACAGGCGTGTACATCCTGCAGGCCGGGATGACCGTCGATCAGGTCGCGAACCTCTGGAGCCCGTACCTGACCATGGCCGAGGGCATCAAGATCGTTGCCCAGTCCTTCAAGACGGATGTCTCCAAACTTTCCTGCTGCGCCGCCTGAACACCTGAACCACCGATCGCCGAACACTGACACACCATGCCTTGAAAGGAACGACCGCGATGAACAACATCAGCGAGGTCACTGACCGGCTTGCGTCCAACGAGACGGGGATGGAGCCCTGGCTGTGGATGCCCCTACTGAAACTCCTCGCCCTGGGCGACCCGGTCGACGTGAGCGACCTCGCCGCGGCGACCGGCCGTGCCGGGGAGGAAGTCCGCACTGCCCTCAAGGCGATGGGCGACACGGAGTACGACGGGTCCGGGCGGATCATCGGGCAGGGCCTGACGCAGCGCCCCACGCAGCACCGGTTCGAGGTAAACGGTGAGCAACTCTACACCTGGTGCGCGCTGGACACCCTGATCTTCCCGACCCTGCTGGGCGCATCCGCGCGTATCGAATCCTCACATCAGGCCACAGGCACCCCGGTACGGGTGGCTGTCACAGCGATGGGTGTCACCAGCGTGGAGCCGGCCACCGCCGTGGTGTCCCTGGTGAACCCGGAGGACATCAGCTCCGTCCGCTCATCGTTCTGCAACCAGGTCCACTTCTTCGCCTCACCCGACGACGCAGCGCCCTGGCTCGAAACCCACCCCGGCGGCACCATCATGCCTGTCAAAGAGGCCTACGAACTCGGATCCTCCATGGCTGAGAAGATGCTCACCCACACACCAGGACCCGCCACCGACCAGGTAAGCAACGGCGTCCAAAGCTGCGCCTGCTGAACCAACCGACCACCCACCACTACCCGCCGGACCACCACTGGCAACTGGAGGGCTTGCACGGGTTCAGTACCGGTGCAGGAGGCGGGCCGGGGCCGGTGCGAGATGTTGACGAAGGACCGGAAAGAGCCGGGAAAGATCCGCTGAATCTGAAGGAGAAATTCTCATGAGTGAACATTTCGATGTTGCCGTCCTCGGTCTGGGCCCAGGCGGGGAGGTCGCGGCCGACCGGCTTCTGAAAGCCGGGAAGAACGTCGTGGTCTTCGAGCGGGAACTAATCGGCGGGGAATGCGCCTACTGGGCGTGTATCCCTTCCAAGACCGTCCTGCGGCCGCCGGAAGCGCGCACGGAAGTTCAACGGGCCGCCGGTGTCTCCGGCGCCGAACTGGACTGGGCTGCCACTGCAAAGTACCGGGACTACATGATCCGGAACCTCGATGACCAGGCACAGGTCGACGGGTACATCAAAGAGGGCGCCGTGGTGATCAAGGACGAAGCTCGGATTACCGGACCGGGCCGGATCCAGGCTGGAGACCGCGAGATCACAGCCGAGCACATCATTATCGCCACCGGCTCCGACGCCGTGATCCCACCGTTGGACGGCATCGACCAGATCACGGCCTGGACGAACCGTGAAACCTACACCACCAGCACGCTCCCCGAGCGGGCGGTCATCATCGGCGGCAGCGCCGTCGGCGTGGAAACCGCGACGTTCCTGGCCCGCTTCGGAGTGGCCATCACCCTGATCCACTGCGGCGAGAGGTTACTGGACCGCGAAGGGCCCCGGGTGGGGGAACTTGCCCACCAGTACCTGCAGGAGGCCGGCATCGACATCCGGCTGGCCACCTCCGCCGTCCAGGCGCGGCGCGAGGGAGCCGACAGCATCATCGAGCTTCAGACACGCGACGGCGATCCAGCCGGTGAGGTGGCAGCAGACGTCGTGATCTTCGGTACCGGCCGCACACCACGCACCGAAGGACTCGGCTTCGAACACGCTGGCGTAACCCTCGGCGACCACGGAGAAATCCAGATCGACGACCACTGCCGCGCCGGCGAAAACACGTGGGCCATCGGCGACGTCACCGGCATCATGCCTTTCACCCACGTCGCGAAGTACCAAGGCCGGATCGCCGCCGACGCCATCCTCGGCCGACCCCACCCGGCCACCTACGACGGCATACCGCGTGTCGTATTCACCGACCCCGAAATCGCCGGCGCCGGACTAACCCAGGAACAGGCAACGAAGCAGGGCATCCGCACCATCGCCACGGAACTGGACCTCGCCGACGCCATCGCCCGACCCTGGACCTACGAGCAGGACCCCCGCGGGCACCTCGGCCTACTCGCCGACGCCGACCGGAAGATCCTCATCGGAGCCTGGGCCGTCGGCCCCATGGCCGGAGAGTGGATCCACCACGCCTCCCTCGCCATCCGCACGCAACTGCCGATCGACACGCTCCTGGACCAGGTCGCCCAATTCCCGACCTACCACGAGGCCTTCCAGGTCGCCCTCGAACAACTCGACCTCACCCCCTAACCGGGTCGAGAAACGTACAGGCGGGAGCACGAAGGAATTGGCACACCACAAAGACCCCCATCACCTTCGTGATCTTCCAGCAAAATGGAAGATTACGGAGTCTTTCGAGAACGAGGTGAAGCATGCGTATCGGTGAAGTAGCGGCGGCCTCCGGCGTGACGACCAAGGCCTTGAGGTTTTACGAGGAGCGAGGGCTCCTGCCGCAGGCCGACCGAGCCACCAACGGCTACCGCGACTATCCAGAGGACACGATCGTCAGGCTTGAATTCATCCGGCGCAGCCAAGTTGCCGGCCTCACTCTGGCCGAAATCCTCGACATCCTCCAAATCCGGGATGCTGGCACGGCGCCGTGCGGCCACGTGCGTGATCAGCTTGCCGAGCACCTGACGAACCTGGACAGGCACATCGCCGAACTCACCGCGCTCAGAGAAACCGTTGCCGGCCTTCACGGAACCGCGGCGGCCGGCGACCCCGCTCAGTGCAATGCCGAAGTCATCTGTAGCTACCTTTGATCATCGGCACATCCACAACCAGACGTTTCAACGGAATCACTCAGCGACGACGGACCGCAATCCATAAGCCGCACCGCCGGCAGACGTAAGCCGCGCCATCCGCCAACGCGTGCAACCTGCTCAACGGCAGACGCCGCCCACAGCACGAACAGTGCGCACTGGTGTCGCTGGTTTGGACCATTGTCCATCGTAAGACCGACTCTTCAACCACAGGCCCTCTAGGGCGGGGTCTAGGATTTCACGACAAAACGTTTGTTGCGCCAGGGGTGCCTATGAAACCCGCCGTCAGCCGGACGTAGAACCTGTCGTCTGCGGAAAGCTCAGATCCGATCACCCACCTGATTAGCAGGCCTTAAAGCGTAGTTGAGTCCCGCATAGTGGTGTAGCGCCCGGTGGTCGGGCGTGTCGTCTCAGACGTGGACGCGGCCACCGTGTGATCCGTCGAGTCAACCTTCCACAGAATCCTCGAATGGAGTCATCACGATG
>NZ_JABFBA010000003.1:0-8794 GCF_017168445.1 Micrococcus sp. KRD026
GCCCACCCCCACCGCAGAGAAGCGCATCACGCTGCTCCGTGAGGTCGCCCAGTACTACCGGCACGATCTGGGCCTCTCCCGGCGTGATGCCGACCTGCTGGTCCGGCTGGCGACCAAGCACCGCGCCGTGGCCGTCGCCACGCTGCCGGAGCGCCTGGCCGACGACCTGACTCCGCACCCAGCCCGATTCCTCGTCGCCGTGGAGCACATGAGTGAAGCGGGCAACGTCGGGAGGGACCGCACGCCCACGTTCACGCGCCGTGCCCACGAGGACTACCAGCGGGCCGTCTGCGCTCGACGCCGGGCCGCTGCTCGCGCTCACATCGCGGCGGACCGTGAACGTCGGGAGGGGGCCGCGTGAACATCCCGAACATGGAAGAACGCCGCCCCCTCGCCCTGGGAGCGGCGTCCAACCACACCGATTCAGCACCTACCACGGACCCGAATCTGTCTCCTATTTTACCGGATTCATCGGATCTTGTCGCGGGCGTTTTCGTTCTCGTGGTGATAGTGCCAGACGACCCCGAACCCCGCCACCGTCGCCGCGTCTTCCTCCAAGCCCAGCCCGCCCAGCGCGCCGCTGATCGCGCCGTTGCACGCGGCCACCGGGCCGAGGTTGTGCTGTGCCGACTGGTGCCGGAGACCCACGGATGGGGGATGAGCGCATGAACGCCGCCGAGAGTGTGGCCGAGCGGATCGAAGCGGACCGCGCCCTGTATGCCGCCGCGTACGCCCAAGGGCACGCGGACGGGCTGGCCGAGGGGCTGGCCCAGGGTGCGGCCCATCCTGCCGTGCGGGATTCGGTAGCCCGGTGGTTCCCCGGCTGGGACGGGGCCGAAGCCGCGCACGCCCGATCCGTGACCCACTTCCACGCCTGGCACGCCCAGGCCCGCGCCGGAGGAAAGGAGGCGACCGACCTTGACCGCCACGCCGCATGACCTCAACGGAGCCGACGCCGCCGCCTACGCATGGCCGGCAGATGGCGCGGAGGCCGCAGATGCCCCTGTGGCGACCTGGAAGCCGCTGGACCTGGCCGGGTACCTCAACGGCACGATCAAGCCCGCTCAGGCCCGCCTGATGGCGCGCACGGACGGCGTACACCTGCTGTACCCCGGACACGTTCACAGCGTCGCGGGAGAGTCCGAGTCCGGGAAGTCCATGTTGATGCTCGCCGTCGTCGTGGAGACCATCGCGGCGGGCGGGCGCGTGTTGTTCATCGACTACGAATCGGACCCGGCAACCGTGGTGGACCGGCTCGTGAAGATGGGGGCCGACCCGTCCGAGCTCGCTAACCACCTCGACTACGTGCAGCCCCAGACGGACCCCGTCAACGGGCCGTACCTGGAGGCGAGCGCCTGGTCAGCCGTCAAGGCGACCCGGTACGAGCTGGCCGTCCTGGACGGTGTCACGGAGGCGCTGAGCGTGTCCGGTGTGGCAAGCATCGACAACGACGAGGTGACCGGGTGGATTCGGCGCGTGCCGCGTGCGCTCGCACGATCCACCGGGGCGGCGGTGGTGCTCGTGGACCACGTCACCAAGTCTGCCGAGGGCCGAGGCCGGTTCGCCATCGGTGCGCAGTCGAAGCTGTCCGCGCTGGACGGTGCCGCGTTCATCGTGGAGCCGCTGGCCCCGCTCGGAGTCGGGATGTGCGGACGGCTGGCCGTGCGGGTGGGCAAGGACCGCCCGGGACGTATCCGTGGTCACGGCGGGTCCTGGCGCAAGTCCGACCGCACCCAGGCCGTGGCCGTGGCCGTGATCGACTCGACCGACCCGGCGCGGATCGTCTACACCCTGGAGCCGCCCGCACGCGAGCTGGACCCCGAGCAAGCGCGCCAGCAGCTCGACGATGAGCGGCGCGCGTCCGTCCTGGCATGGGTCCGTGACTGTCCGAAGCCGCCGAGCCTGAACAGCATCTGTGCGGGCGTGGCCGGTCGGAAGCAAGAGACAACGGCCATCGTCCGGGAGCTGATCGAAGCGGGAGAGCTGACGACCTCGCCAGGGCCGAACCGCTCGACCCTGCATCACATCCCCGCCTGATGGTCCCCCGGTGGTTCCGGTTCCCACTCTAAAGAGTGGGACCGGGAACCACTCATGGGAACCAGTTCCCACTAGTTCCGAACCACCGGGAACCACTGGGAACCACTCACCGCCGACACACCACAGACGGCCCCGAGCGCACCACGCGCCGGGGCCGTCGCCGTCCCGAGGAGGACACCACCGATGACCACCACCCGTGCATCCGAGATGGACAACCTGCGCTCCGTCGTCCGATTCCGACCGGACCAGTCCGGTCTAACCGGACGGACCGGACGAACCGTCCGAACCGGCCCCCTAGACGGCCCTCGACCCCCTCACGGTCGGGGGCCGTCGTCGTCCCCAGGGAGGACAGATGAGCACCATCACCACAACCCCGGCGACCCTGCCCGACCTCGCCCCCAGCAGCGATAGGAGCGCAACCGATGACCACAACCGAACGCCCCACCGAGGCCGACAACCTGCGCCAAATGCTCCGCTTTCACATGGACCGCGCCGAACGCCACCGACTCCGCGCCGAGAAAGCCGAAGCCGAACTAGCCGAGCTGAAGAAGGAGCCGCACCCGTGAGCACTCTCTCCCGGCCCACACCGAAACACGCCGCCACCACCGCACTGGAACGTGCAGCCGCTGAAATCGCGTACCTGCGGAACGAGTGCCAAAGCATCCGCCACGCCCTCAACCGATCCCAGGAGCGCGCATGAGAGCCCGCCCCACATACACCGATGCCCAGCTACGCCGGTTCGTAGCCCTCGCACGAGGCGGACGCGACCGACGCGCCGACGTGCTGGACGCCATGCGCCGACATCCCGCCGGGAAGGGGCCACGCGCGCCCCGCCCGAACCATCCCCCCATGACCGACGCGGACGGCACACCGCCCACCACCACACCCGAGGACCACCGATGACCGCCCGATTCGTCACCCGCCCCCACATGTGGGCGCACAACAACGAAATCAGTCAGACCATCCGCGCCGAGCGCGTCGAACTCACCGACGAACACGGCGTGCAACACGACGGCGTGGGCATCTTCAGCATGGGCAAACCCCGCCAAATGCTCACCCCCGAAGCCGCGTACCGCCTGGCGCACGACCTCGCCGACGCCCTCGACTCAATCACCATCAACCCCCGCCCCGAGCACCACAACTGACCGTCCAAGGAAGGACACGCACCATGACCACGAACCCCATCTCTGAGATGACCACTGAGCAGCTGACCAAGCTTGCCCAGACCGCCGACCAGGCCCACGCATCCGTGAACGACGCAGCCCAGAAGGCGCGCACCGCAGCACAGAAGAAGGTGGAGGCCGCACTGTCCGAGGCCGAGGCCGCACGCGATGAACTCCAGCGACGGAGCGATGCCGAGGCCCAGCGCATCCAGGACCGCCGCCGGGCGTTCGCGCACCACCTGCTCAACGCGGGCGGGATTGAACGACTGGCCGAGGAGAACAGGGCCGACCTGAAGACGGCACAGGAAGCCCTCATCGCCGCACTGGAGGCCGACCCGGTCATGGTCGCCACAGCCCGCTACCTGTCCATTGCGCGCCGCTCAGAGTCCATCCGGTCCCTGCTGCACGAGGCTGCCGTGGCACTGGGGCAGGAACTGCCCGCCGGCCTGGCGAACTACCGCGCCCCCAGCGGGGCCGACTTCGACACGCACCACCGCCGCGTCCTGGACCGGCTGACGTTCACCTACGCCGATGAATGGGCCGAGAACATGCAGGACACGGCCCAGACCAGCATCAACGGAGACGACGCCACCCTAGACAAGTACGTGCCCACCGCCGCTGAACGGCACGCCGAGAACGAGGCCGCACGCCTGGCCGCGCTGGCCGAGTTCAAGGCGGGCGAGAACGTGGAGCGCGTCGTCACCTACCCCGACGTGCCCGGTTCCCCGTTCCTGCATTACAGGGTCATCCAGTGGCGGGACAGCTACACCGGGCAGACCGTCCCCGACACCGCGCCCGACGCTGGCCCCGGACCGGAAGGCATCCTCGCCGGACTCCACCACTGGGTGCCCGTCCACGAGGCAACCGCCGAGGACGTGGCCGCAGCCCTGGAGGCCGAGACCATCAGCATTCGATCCGCCGAGTTCTACGGCCTCCCGCTGCCCACCACCAACTGAGCGTCCAAGGAGGACACACCATGAGCACCACCATTTACCGCCGCCCCATCGTCACCCCGCTCAACCACCCCGAGTTCATCCGCGCCGCCTACCAGGCCGCCGAAATGGAGCCGCCCCAGCATGGGGCCGAGCTGCGCCACGCGCTCAACCAGACGCCGACCCCGGACGCCGAAGCCGCGCGACTGCTTCACGCCGGATACGAAGCCGAGGACCTGGACGCCTGGCACACTGACGCCCTCGAAGCCATGACCCGCGCCCTCGCCGGGGAACGACTGCGGGCCGCACTGGGCAAGGTCGGCCCACAGATCGACGCCGCCCACCAGGACGACTGGACGGACGCCGCCGCCCGCGACCTGACCCCCACATTCCAGCGCGTCACCAAGGCCCTGACCAGCGCCGCTAAGAAGCTGCCCGCCGGGCCGGACCCGTTCAACCTTGCCGCCGTCGTGGAAGCAGACGCCGGAGCCGCCTACGCCACCGCCCGTGAGTGCCTGGCCCAGCTGTCCGCCTACGCGGGCATCCACGCGGGCGTGCACCTGACGGGACGACTCGCCCGATGGAACGAGCTGCTGGGCATCGTGCATGTCCCCGAGACCGTGACCGAGCTGCGTACCCGTCTCACGCACAAGCCGAAGAACGCCGACCGGCTGGGCACCACCATGTCAGCCCGGGAGCTGCTGACGCTGATCGAGAAGGGCCAGACCGACCGGGCCATCCTCGACATTGCCCGAGGCAAGCACCCCGGATTCACGTTCCAGCTCGCCACCACTGCCGAGCTGCGCGACCGGGAGGCCCGCGTCACCCGTGCCCTGAACTACAACGTGGTGGACGACGACTGACCACGCACGCACCACACGCGGCGGCCTGGCCCTCACGGGTCGGGCCGCCGCCGTGGTCAACCACTGGAGCTGCACACATGGCACGAGCCAAACGCATCTGCCCGAGACCGAACTGTCCACGTGTGGCCGTGGGCCGGTACTGCCCCGAGCACAACCGGGAGTACGACCGAGCCCGAGGCACCACGACCGAACGCGGGTACGGGACCGCACACCAGCGAGCCCGCGCCGAATGGGATGCACGAGTCCAACGCGGCGGGCTGTGCTGCCAGAGATGCGGCGCACCCATCACACCCGGCGAGCCCTGGCACCTGGACCACGACGACCACGACCGCACGCAGTACCTCGGACCATCACACGCGCGCTGCAACAACGCGGCAGGCGGACGACGCGCACACCTGTTCGAGTGACACCGCGACCCCCCCACCGGGAGGGGGCCAGCAAGGGTGCACTCCTGGCCGTCGGTGGGGTCCGCCAGGTGCGGGCTACGCAGATGGCCTCATCCGAATCGACACAAGGAGGTGCCGGAATGCCCGGACCTATGCCAAATCCGACCAAACCGCGATCCCGCAGAAGGGCCACGGGAACGCGTTCAAACCTCACTGAGCTGCCCGCTGAGGGCTGCGATCTGCCCGTCCCGGCCCTGCCGAAGATGCGGGACTGGTCCCGTGAGGAGCGCGCCCTGTGGAAGAACCTGTGGCAGTCGCCGCAGGCTACGCAGTGGGATGACTCATTCATCGCCGCCGTGGCCGCGTACATCGTCCATGCGACGGCGGTCTATGGGGGTACCGCGTCCGCCTGGCAGGCGCAGGAGATGCGCCACCTAGGGGCACAGCTGGGCCTCACCCCGGCGGGGATGCTCGCGTTGGGTTGGGTGGTCCGCAGTGAGTAGGCGCAGGCTCGCCCGGCGTGACCTCGTGGCCCCGGTGATGCCCGCTGCGACCGATCCGAACCGGCTCACGCAATGCTCATTCACAACCTCCCACGGGCCGGTGCGCGTCTGGAGCGCGGGCGGTGTCCCGTACCGGCTGCGCGTGGCCGGGGTGACGCTCCGGCGGGAATGGGACCGTGCCGCGTTCACGGCTTGGATGCGTGACCCCGAGGTGCGGGCGGCGCTGGGGGCGACCTAGCGCAGCCTGGCGACCTGTGGTGCGAGACGTGTCTCAGGGAGCGTCTGGAGGCCGGTCTAGGCCGTGGTGGTGGCCCCGAGGGATGACGGTGCCCCCGGCCTTGAAACGGGATTGACCGGGGGCACCTGACGCCGCCGGGCCAGCGGAGGGGGGATGCGGCGGGCGGCGCTGAGGACAACCTAGCGCAGCCTGACGGCGTGGGCGTGAGTTGTCCACAGCGTGAACAGAAACAATGGCCCCGGCCCTCCCATCGCGGGGGGTCGGGGCCTTTTCGTGTTTCCGGGGGTGCGGGTGGTGTTCTACTGCCAGGGCTGGACTAGGTAGGTGGTTGCCAGGCCCCTACGGGGCTAGCGGAGCCCTACGGGCCCAGGTCTCCCGGTCCCTCACTCCAGTCGACCCGCCGCCCTCCGCCCCAGCTCTGCGACATTCGCCCACGGCAACTAGACCCCCCGTGTTTCGGGGCGTCTGTTGTTATGGCCCTGGGATACGCCGTCGACTGGCGTTCCCTCGCCCGGCGGTTCGGACGATTCGGGAGGGGTGTCACCGCGCCCTCATGATTGGCAGCACAGAGGGCTGTAGACGCTGGAGGTTCACGCTGTGACCTCGTGCCGCACACCGGCGTTGCGACGGTGGACAGGACGCGGCCCCGCGTGTAGGGGCCGGTGGCTCACATGGGGCCGGTGATGAGGGAAGGCGCGAACAGCGCAAAGAAGCCCGCCACCGTGAGCGCTACCGATGTGGCGGCGCGGGCGACGGGCTGGAGAAGCTGGGGGAGGGTGCGGGTAGGCTGGTTCACGGCGTCACGTCCTAACTCACGTGGTGTCCATGCCCCGGGCGGCTGCAACCGCGCCGGGGCCTTTCTGTCACCAAGTAGTCAGGCCGTGCGCTGACCGTCCAAAATTCGCTAGATCATGCGGTTCGGAGGATATTCCCCCCGTCTCCGCTGGTCAGCCCCGGATTCCCCAGGAATCCGGGGCTTTCCGCATGTCTGGGCGGATTTCGGCGGGTGGGCCAGGGGTGCACAAGGTGACAGAGAAGTACAGGAAGTAGCACGGTCACTGACTACTGACTGACTAAAGAGGGACGGTCACCCCGTTCCTCCTCGCAAGGCCACCAAGCTCACCACCGATATCACCCTGAACCCCGGCGGCAAGGACCGCATGCGGGCATTCCACGCGGGAACATGTTCAGTCTGGGCACGTTCGCCACCCTGACTGATGTGCGCGCCGCGCTCGCCGTCGCCCAGGGCGAGATAGCCCGGGACGTGATCAGGCCACCCACTGCCCGCCCATCCCCGTGGACCAGACGGGGGCCCGGTGGGAGCCGCTGACCATCAGCCCCGCCCCCCGGGAGAGCCTGTGCGCCTACGGGCCGCACACGGCCCCGTTCGAGCCCTGGGCGTCCTACGACCGGTTCGACGCCTACGCCTTGTTGCACCGCAGCAGGGACGCCCACCCTCCCGGCGATGCTGATCCCGCAGGAGTATTACGGCCTCCAGGCAGTAGAGGATGGCTGAACCGTCGTGGGAAGCCGGCCGGTAAGGGCCGTCGCCTAAGCCCAAGAAACCCGCAGATGCCCCACAACGACCGGGGCTGACCGCCAGCTGACGGCTCCCGGGCACACCCCGGGGCTGGAAGGGGCTGCGCCCAGAAAGTCGCCCCTCTGGGCGGGCTTCCCTCCGGTCTATCACTCTGACAGGATCAGGTGATGCAACCACCCGTCGACGATGAGCCTTCCGAGTCCCCTCCCGTGCCCCCGTTTGACGAATTCGCTGCCATCATCTTCCTGGAAGAGCTCCAGCAACACTGCAAGGTCGGTACCACTGCGGCGAGGAATGCTCGGCGCGCTGCAACGAACGAGCTGTATACCGTCGAAGATGTGTTCCGCTATGCCGGCACTGCTGCGAACGCGGCGGCCATGATCAGTAAGATCCTGTGGCCCATACCTCGCCGACAGAACGACTACGAAACCGAGGATGAGTTCAGGGCCCGCAAGAAGTTCACCAAGAACCGCGGGCGCGAACTCTGCACGATGCTGGGCATGTCTAAGAGCAGCGTTCTGAACCGTTCACAGGTCCGTAACGGAATCGAGCACTTTGACGAACGCCTTGATCGACGGCTGATGACCCCCGGGAGGATCATGATCCACTTCACCATCGGCTCACGGCAGGCGGCACGGATTGACGGCGAAGAGGGCGGGCGGTTCTACCTGCACAGATACGACCCACGCACGACGGAGTACGCCATCCTCGAAGACAGCATCCGTCTCGCGGAAGTTCAGCGCGCGATGGAGGACCTGTCCCGCCGCGCCGATCAGGAACTTAGGCGGTTGGAGGCCAAACGCCTTGAGGACATTCGGAGAGCTAACCTGGCGTCTCTTCCGCACGCCGACGAGCCCGGGTCCGCAATTGATGACAACCCACGAGAGAGAGATGGGCTGACCCCGTTTCGTAGGTCCAGTCGTTATGAGAGTCGTCCTGTTGCCCGCGGTCGCGGGCAGGGAGACTGGTCAGATCATGACGAACAGCAGGAAGCGTCACACCCCGGAGCAGGTCGTCCGTAAGCTCGGGCAGGCCGACAGGATGCTCGCCGATGGTCAGGACGTCGCGGCGGTGTGCCGGGAGCTCGGGGTGTCCGAGCAGACGTACTACCGGTGGCGGAACCAGTACGGCG
>NZ_JABFBA010000030.1:0-28373 GCF_017168445.1 Micrococcus sp. KRD026
GGTCGTCGGCAGCGTCAGATGGGAATAAGAGAAAGCGGCCCCGCCCGTCCGCGCGGTGCGGGCCCGCGGCGTCTGCCGGCCGGTGCGGTGCGCGGTCTTGCCGAGCGAGAGCAGGCCGCGGACGGGGGCGAACGTGTCGTTGCCGACCCGGCCGTCCCACACCAGGCCCCACAGCGCGCCCAGCACCGCGGGGCCGCGGGACAGGTCGGCCGGGTCGCGGTGCGGGTCGGGGCCGCCCGCCCCGCCTGCGCCACCCGCGTCGCCGTCGTCGCCCGCCGCCTGCGCCGCCCGCACCCGCTCCACGAGCTGGGGGAAGAACCAGGCCCCGCCGCCGGCGAGCACCTCGAGCACGGCCGCGCGCAGGGCGGCGTCGGCCGGTGTCTCCTCCGCGGGCTCGGGCAGGCGCAGCGTGAGGTCCACGGCGTCGGCGGGGTGCAGGGCCACCCAGCCGTCGTTGCCGGTGGCCTCCCCGACGCCCGACCACACGTATTCGCCCGTGGCCAGCAGCTCGTCGAGCAGGGCGGGGGCGTAGTCCCGCACGCGGGCGGGCAGCACGAGGGACTCCCACGCGCTCGCGGGCAGGGGGGTGCCGGCCAGCTGGTCCAGGACGGTGGCCACCCCGTCCACGCCCTCGAGCGTGGCCGGCGGCCGCCAGGCCCCGTCGCGCCCCGTCCGCGGCCGCAGGTGCTGCCAGTCGGCGAGGAACCGGGCGTACGCGGCCTGGTCCACCGGCTCGACCTCGGCGCGCAGCGCGGCGAGGGAGCGCATGCGGATCCGCCGCAGCACCTCGGCGTCGCACCACTCGGCGTCCAGGCCGGCGGCCCCGGGGGTGCCCTCCGGCCGGAACGCGCCCGTGCTCACGCGGCGCTCGGTGGCCAGACGCTGCAGCACCGAGAGCACGACGGCGCCGCCCAGTCCCAGCGCGGCCCCCGCCTCGGCGGCGGTGAAGGGGCCGTGGGTGCGGGCGTAGCGGCCCACGAGGTCCCCGAGCGGGTCGTCGACCGGGTCGAGGAATGCGGTGGGCACTCCGTGCGGGATCGGCGTGCCGAGCGCGTCCCGCAGGCGGGCGGCGTCCTCGACGGCGGCGAACCGCTCGACCCCGTCCTGGCGCAGGCGGAACGCGCGGCCGGCGCGCTCGAGCTCCGCCAGCATCCCGGCGACGGCGGCCTCGTCCGCGGCCTCCTCCGTCTCCCCTTCGGCCCGTGTGCGCCGCGCGGCCTCGGCCACGGACAGCGGCCCCAGCAGGCGCAGCAGGTCCGCCACGCCCTCGGCCCCGCGGGCGCGCCGGTCGGGTGCGAGCCGCTGCAGCTGGGCCTCGACCTCCGCGATGACCCCGGCGTCGAGCAGCTCGCGCAGCTCCTCCGTGCCCAGCAGCTCGGACAGCAGCGCCGGGTCGAGGGAGAGCGCGGCGGCGCGGCGCTCGGCCAGCGGGGAGTCGCCCTCGTAGATGAACTGGGCGATGTAGCCGAACAGGATGGACTGGCTGAACGGCGAGGGCGCCGTCGTCGTGACCTCCACGAGCCGGACGGCCCGCGAGGACACCCGCCCCGCGAGCTCCTTGAGCGCAGGGAGGTCGTAGACGTCCTGGAGCACCTCGCGCACGGTCTCCAGGATCACGGGGAACCGCGGGTGCTTCCGCGCCACGTCCAGCAGCTGCGCGGACCGCTGCCGCTGCTGCCACAGGGGGGTCCGCCGCCCGGGGTCACGGCGCGGCAGCAGCAGGGACCGGGCCGCGTTCTCCCGGAACCGGGCGGCGAACAGCGCGGACCCGCCGACCTCCGCCGTGACGATCTCGTCCAGCTCCTCGGCCGTGAACTCGAACAGCTCCGCGCCCGGCGGCTCCGCGTCCATCAGGGGGATGCGCAGCACGATCCCGTCGTCGGCCGCCATCGCCGCGCCCGAGCCGGTCTCCAGCCCGTACCGCTGCGCCAGCCGCGCCCCCACCGCGAGCGCCCACGGGGCGTGCACCGCCATGCCGTAGGGGGAGTGCAGCACCACGCGCCAGTCGCCGAGCTCGTCCGTGAACCGCTCCACCACGAGCGTCTGCTCGGTGGGCAGCACCCCGGTGGCCTCGCGCTGGTCCTTCAGGTAGGCCAGCAGGTTGTCCTGCGCCCACGGGTCCAGGCCCGCGGCGGCCAGGCGGGTGCGGCCGGCCTCGGGGTCCGCGTCCAGCTCGCGGCGGAAGCGCCCGACGGCGTCGCCCAGCTCCGCCGGCCGGCCCGCGGCGTCGCCCCGCCAGAACGGGAGCTTGCCGGGCTGCCCGTAGGCGGGCAGCACCAGGACGCGGTCCGCGGTGATGTCCACGATGCGCCAGCTCGTGGCGCCCAGCAGGATGACGTCCCCCACGCGGGACTCGTAGACCATCTCCTCGTCGAGCTCGCCGACCCGGCGCCCGCCGGAGCGGGCCGAGCCCGCGGACGCGGAGCCCGCCGACTCGGCCGTGTCCCCGGCCGCCGCGCCGCCGGGGGTGCCGTCCGCGCCGCCGTCGGAGGCCAGGAACACCCCGAACAGGCCGCGGTCCGGGATGGTGCCGCCCGAGGTGACCGCGAGGCGCTGGGCGCCGGGGCGGGCGGCGAGCGTGCCGTTCTCCCGGTCCCACAGGATGCGCGGGCGCAGCTCGGCGAACTCGTCCGAGGGGTAGCGGCCGGCCAGCAGGTCGAGCACGGACTCGTAGGCGGAGAACGGCAGCGTGGCGAACGGCGCGGACCGGCGCACGAGGTCGAACCACTCCTGCGCGTCCAGGTCCGCGACGGCGACGGCGGCCACGGTGTGCTGGGCGAGGATGTCCAGCGGGTTGGCGGGGATCCGCAGCGACTCGATGCGCCCGGCCGTCATGCGCTCGGCCACGACGGCGGTGTCCACGAGGTCGCCCCGGTGCTTGGGGAAGAACACGCCGCGGGAGACCTCACCCACCTGGTGGCCGGCGCGGCCCACGCGCTGCAGACCGGAGGCCACCGAGGGCGGCGACTCGACCTGGATCACCTGGTCCACCGCGCCCATGTCGATGCCCAGCTCGAGCGAGCTCGTGGCCACGACGCAGCGGATCTGGCCGGTCTTCAGGGCGTCCTCCACGATGGCGCGCTGCTCCTTGGACACGGAGCCGTGGTGGGCGCGGGCGAAGTCGGAGACGGTGCCCGATCCGGTGCCGGTCTGCCCGGCCACCTGGGCGGGTCCGTGGAAGCCGGTCGGGTCCGGTGTGCGGAAGCCGGGGACGGCGTCCGGGTGCTCGGCCGCGGCGGCCGCCTCGGCGCGGGCCTCCCAGATCTCGTTGAGCCGGCCGGTGAGGCGCTCGGCCAGGCGGCGCGAGTTGGCGAACACGAGCGTGGAGCGCCGCTCGGCCACCAGGTCCACGATCCGCTCCTCGACGTGCGGCCAGATGGACCCGCCCGTCACCGCGCCCTCGTCGCCGAGCCCGCCCGTCGAGGAGCCGGGCCTCAGGTCGTGGGCCACGGCGGGGGAGGAGAGGTCCGTCAGGTCCGGCACCGGCACCGTGACCGTCAGGTCCCAGCGCTTGGCCGAGGCGGGCCGCACCACCGTCACCGGCTGCGTGCCGCCGAGGAACCGGGCCACCTCGGCGGCCGGCTCGACCGTGGCGGACAGGCCGATCCGCTGCACGGGCGTGTCCAGCAGGGCGTCCAGGCGCTCGAGGGAGACGGCCAGGTGGGCGCCGCGCTTGGTCCCGGCCACGGCGTGCACCTCGTCCACGATCACCGTGCGGACCCCGGCCAGCGCCGCTCGGGCCTGCGAGGTGAGCATGAGGTACAGCGACTCGGGCGTGGTGATGAGGATGTCCGGCGGATCCTGCTGCAGGCGCCGCCGCTCGGCCGCCGGGGTGTCCCCGGAGCGCACGCCCACCCGCACGCGCGGCACGGGCCTGCCCTGGTGCGCGGCGGTCTGCGTGATGCCCACCAGCGGGGCCCGCAGGTTCCGCTCCACATCCACGCCGAGCGCCTTCAGCGGCGAGACGTAGAGGACGCGGGTGGCCGCCGTCCCCTCGGCGGCGGGCTCGCGCACGAACGAGTCGAGCGCCCAGAGGAAGGAGGAGAGGGTCTTGCCCGAGCCGGTCGGCGCGATCACCAGGGCGTGCCGCCCGGAGGAGATCGCGTCCCACGCGCCGAGCTGGGCCGGCGTCGGGGCCTCGAACGCGCCCGTGAACCAGGCGCGCGTGGGTTCGGTGAACCGGCCCAGGACGACGTCGGCCGCGGGAGTGGCCGTGCCCGCTGCGGTCTCCGCGGGCCCGCTCATGCGTGGTGGTACGGTCGGCCGGCGGAGATCTCCTGGGCTCGGTAGACCTGCTCCGCCAGGATCAGCCGGACGAGCTGGTGCGGGAAGACGAGCGGGGACAGGGACCAGACGCGGTCCGCGCGGGCGTGGACCCGGGCGTCCACCCCGTACGCGCCTCCGATGACCATCGTCACCGGGGCGCCGACGTCGAACCGGCCCTGCAGGTGCCGCGCCAGGCCCGGCGAGTCGAACGCCGTCCCCCGCTCGTCCAGCAGGATCAGGTGCTCGTCCGCGCCGACCGCGCCCAGGATCCGGTCCGACTCCTCCGTGCGCGCCGCCTCCTCCTGCCGCGCGGAGTGCGGCAGCAGACGCCACGAGAGGTCGTAGGGCTTCTTGAGACGCCGCTCGTAGCGGTCGATCCCGTCGACGACCCACGCCTCATGCTTCTTGCCGATGGCCAGCACCCGAACAGACATGGCCCCATGATCGCACCGGCCGCGGACACGGTACGGGGGTCGGCCCCCGCCGCTCGGCTACGCTCGCCGGGGCGGGGTGCCTGGCTCCGCACCGGAAGGGGGCCCATGACGTCGACCGCACGGTCCCCGCGGGTGTCCCGCCGCGCCGCGCTCGGCCTCGGGGTCGGCGCCCTCGCGGTGGGTGGGGTGGCCGTCGTCACCGACCTGGCCGGCGCGCCCGCCGGGCCGCTGGGCGCCAACGCGCCGGCCCTGTACGGCATGCGCAGCTCCACCGGGCACACGTACGCGGCCCTGCCCGGGCGCGCCGGACGCATCGACGTGTACCGGCCGCCGGGCCAGGGCCCGTTCCCGGTCCTCGTGTGGAACGCGGGCTCCGGCTGGCGCAGCGATCGCGGCTACAGCGACGGTGTCGACGTCGCCCGCGGCCTGGTCCCGCACGGCTACGCCGTCGCCGCGTTCTCGGTGCGCAGCTCCAAGCAGGGCACGTTCCCCGCCCAGGTGGAGGACGCGACGGCGGCGGTCCGCTGGGTGCGGCGCAACGCCCCGGGCCTGCAGCTGGACGCGGGGCGGGTGGCCGTGGCCGGCTCGTCGTCGGGCGGTTGGAACGCCCTCATGGCCGGCCTCACGGGCGGACAGGACCTGGACCGGGAGCAGGTGACGCCGCCCGGCCGGGAGGTGCCCGACGGCGGCCACGCGATCCCGGAGGAGGACCGCGTCCAGGCGATCGTGGACTTCTTCGGCCCCACGGACTTCCTGACGATGAACCGCCAGATGCTCCCGGGCGCGTGTGCGGACTACAACCGCGCGAACCGGCTCGCGCACTGCCACCTCGACGACCGCAGCACCAAGTCGGACATGCTGGGGGTGCCCGTCCTGGCCTCGGGCGGCCTGACCCGGCTGGCCTCCCCGATCACGCACGTGCGCCCGGACTCGCCGCCCCTGCTGGTCGTCCACGGGCGCAAGGACGTCACGGTCCCGTGGGGACAGAGCCTCGAGCTGTACCGGGCCGCCGAGGCCGCCGGACTGCGCACCGCGTTCTACTCGGTGGCCGAGGGCGGCCACGACCTGGGCATGATGACCGCGAAGACCCGCAGCGCGGAGGTGCTCCGCACCGGTGTGCCGGCCAGCGCCGTGCACGCCTCCATCTCGTGGTCCGCGGTGGCCTCGTTCCTGGACGCGGTCCTGCCGCGCTGAGGCGGCGGCCGGACCCGCCCCGGCATGGGAAAGCCCGGGAGCACGAGGCTCCCGGGCTGCACATCTGGCGGTGACGGTGGGATTTGAACCCACGGTACGGGGTTACCGTACACAGCATTTCGAGTGCTGCACCTTCGGCCGCTCGGACACGTCACCAGACCAGGACACCCTACCCGAGCCGCGGCGGCGCACCCAAACCGGCCGCCCGCCGTCGTCGGGCGCGGGCGCGTTCAGTCGCGCTGTGCCGCGAAGAACTCCCGCAGCAGCGCCGCGCTCTCCTCGGAACGGACGCCGGCGCGGACCTGCACCCGGTGGTTGAAGCGGGGGTCGCGGACCACATCCAGCACCGAGCCGCACGCGCCCGCCTTCGGGTCCCACGCCCCGAACACGACGCGCGGGATGCGGGCCAGCAGCAGCGCGCCGGCGCACATGGGGCAGGGCTCGAGGGTCACCACGAGGGTGCAGTCCGTCAGGCGCCAGCCGTCGCCCGCCCCGGCGGCGGCCCGCAGCTCCGCCCCGCGACGCAGCGCGAGGACCTCGGCGTGGGCGGTGGGGTCGTGGTGCTGCTCGCGCTCGTTCCCGGCGACGGCCAGGACGGTCCCGTCGCCGGCCACGAGTGCGGCGCCGATCGGCACGTCGCCGGCCGCCCCGGCCGCGCGGGCGGCCCGGAGGGCCAGGCCCATCCACGCGTGCTCCTGCTCGGCCGTGGGCGCGGGGGAGGGGACGGGGGCGGACACGCGGCCAGCCTAGCTGTTGTGGGTCATGAGGTTCTTGACATGGGTACCGGGCTGAGATGAGACGAGTGGGCCTCTCCCGCAGGATGGAAGTTCCTACACCACCGACCTGCCAGAAGAGACCCGCTCATGACTCACGCTAACGCACCCCTGACTCCCACCGGCCGTCTCAGGATGGTCCACCGCCACCTGCACGACGGGATCCCGCAGGCGCACGTGGCCGCCGAGTTCCGGGTGAGCCGGCCCACGGTGGCCACTTGGGTCGCCCGCTACCGCGCCCAGGGAGAAGCCGGCCTTCAGGACCTGCCCAGCCGGCCGCACCGTTCACCTGCCCAGCTCGATCCCGAGGTGGTGGCTCAGATCCAGACCCTGCGTCGCAGGGAGAAGTGGTCGGCCCGCCGGATCCATCACCACCTCGTCTCCGAGGGCCACCGGGTGTGTCTTCGTACCGTGGGACGGTGGCTGCACCGGGCCGGGCTCTCCCGGTTACGGGACCTGACCCCGGCCGGGGAAGACCTGCGCCAACGACCCCAGAAGATCACCGCGAGAGGGCCGGGGCACATGGTGCACCTGGACGTGAAGAAGATCGGGAAGATCCCAGACGGGGGCGGCTGGCGTGCTCACGGACGTGAAAGTGAAGCAGGCCGTGCTTCCAAGCGTGGTGCAGGCCGGCGGGTCGGGTACACCTATCTGCACTCGGCGATCGACGGGTTCACCCGCCTGGCGTACACCGAGGCGTTGGAGGACGAGCGGGCGGCCACGACCGTGAGCTTCTACTGCCGGGCGAGGGCGTTCTTCGCCGCCCACGGCATCACCGTGGACCGGGTGATCACGGACAACGGAAACAACTACCGGGCTGCGGACTTCACCGCCAAGGTGGTCTCGCTCGGGGGCCGGCACCACCGGATCCGCCCCTACACCCCGCGCCATAACGGGAAGGTGGAGAGGTACAACCGGCTGATGGTCGATGAGGTCCTCTACGCCCGCCCGTATACCTCAGAGACAGCTCGGCGTGAGGCGCTGGCCGTGTGGGTGAACCACTACAACTACCATCGGCCTCATACCTCCTGCGGGAACGCCCCGCCGGCCTCGTTGGCACCGGCCCGAGTCAACAACGTCATGCCCTCCTACACCTAGCGGCGGTGTCGGCGCCCCCGCGGGCGCGGGGACGGGCGGAGGTGCGCGCGTGGACGGTACCGTGGGCGCCATGCGCGTCCACATCGTCGACCACCCGCTCGTGGCCCACAAGCTCAGCGTCCTGCGGGACAAGAAGACCCCGTCCATGATCTTCCGGCAGCTCACGGAGGAGCTCGTGATGCTGCTCGCCTACGAGGCGACGCGCGACGTGGCCATGGAGGAGGTGCGGATCGAGACCCCGGTGACCGAGACCACCGGGTTCCGGTTGGCCCGCCCGCGTCCGCTGGTCGTGCCGATCCTGCGCGCGGGGCTGGGGATGCTGGAGGGGATGACCAAGATGGCGCCGTCCGCCGAGGTCGGGTTCCTCGGCATGGCCCGCAATGAGGAGACGCTGGACATCGTCACCTACGCGGAGCGGCTGCCGGCCGACCTGGCCGGGCGTCACGTGTTCGTCCTGGACCCCATGCTGGCCACGGGAGGCACGCTGATCGAGGCCATCCGCTTCCTCTACCAGCGCGGCGCGGCGCGGGTCACGTGCCTCTGCCTGCTCGGCGCGCCCGAGGGCATCGAGCGGCTGGAGGCCTCGCTGGGCGACGTCGAGGTGGACCTGTACCTGGCCGCCGTCGACGAGCGCCTGGACGAGCGGTCCTACATCGTCCCCGGCCTCGGCGACGCCGGCGACCGGCTCTACGGTCTGGCGGAATGACCTGATCGGACCTCCGCGTCCGCCACGAGACGACCACGGCCCCCGCCCCACCCGGCGGGGGCCGTGGTCGTCTCACGGGAGCGTCTCCGGCGGGGACGTCAAGCGGGGCCGCCAATGTGTCGTCCATCTAGTGGACGTCACGACCCGCTGTGACCCGTCATCATGGCGTCACATGGAAAACCTGGCAGTCTCCTGCATAAATATTCCGCATACTCATTGGTCCTGCGGCGCGCTCCCACCTGTTGAACAATGAGAGAGTCACGCGGGCGAGCCGAGCGACGGCGCGACGCTATTCCGATCCGCGAATAGTGATGTTGAGCACATTCAGGACTCTTCTTCTCAAATAATGAGACAAAAGTGCGAACGTTACTTGCCAGTCCCCTCGGTGAAGTCACATTCTTGTCATGTGACGCCTCGTCCGCCGCACCGACCGAGCGGTGGAGGGGCCATGAGCCGAAAGAGGAGTGGTGGCCATGGGTCAGTCCGCCGGATACGTGCACATCTCCGTCCGCAACGCGCAGCGCCGGGCCGACGGCATGTCCCGCCGAGGCCAGGCCCGCGCAGGCCTGCGCCTGGCCGGTGGCACCGACGCCCCCGACTCCCAGACGGCGCCGACGCCGGTCCTGGCGCCGAACGGCATCCCGGGTCCCCAGGCGGTGGCCCGGGAGAACGAGGCCCGTGGGTTCGTCATCTACGTGGGCATGGACGAGCTGGCCGCCTCGGCCGCCGGCACCTCCCTCACGCGGCTGGCCAATGAGTTGCGCCACTACGTGGAGTCCCTCGTCCCCGGGGCGGAGTCGCACGCCGCCGTCGCCCTGGCCCCCGCCGGCGCGGAGGGCCGCGACATCGAGGTCGTGCGCCAGGTGCTCGGCGACCCGACCGTGCAGGGCGGCACCCGTCCCGACCTGGCGCAGGCGCCGGCCCCCGTGTCCACGCGCCAGCCCGGTGTGCTGATCGATCTGTCCCGGCGCGAGGTGCAGCTGGACGGTGAGTCGCTGAACCTCACCTTCAAGGAGTTCGAGCTCCTGAACTACCTCGTGGAGAACGGCGAGCGCACCGTCGGCCGCGAGGAGCTGCTCGACGCCCTGTGGCGCAACGCCGACGAGGTGCCCAACGAGCGCACCATCGACGTGCACATCCGCCGCCTGCGCGCCAAGCTCGGCCGCCTCGCGAACACCGTGCGCACCGTGCGCGGCCAGGGCTACCGCTTCTACCGCCACCCCGAGGTGGTCGTGTGGGCGGCGCCGGAGTACAGCATCTGACCCGCGCCCGCCCGTGTCCGACGACGGCCCCCGCTCACCCGAGCGGGGGCCGTCGCCGTAGCCTGGCCGCATGAGCACCGCCGACGCGAAGACCCTGATCGTCCTCCGGCACGCCAAGGCCGGCTGGCCCGACGCGGCCGACGACCACGCCCGCCCGCTCGCCGAGCGAGGCCACGCCCAGGCGCCCACCGCCGGTGACTGGCTCCGCGAGCACGACCTCGTCCCGGACGCCGTCGTGTGCTCCGATGCGCTGCGCACCCGTCAGACGTGCGTGTGGGTGTGCGAGCGCCTGGGCGAGCTGGCACCCACGCCCTACCTGGACCCGCGGCTCTACGGCGCCGACGCGGCGCGGGCCCTGGCCGTCGTCAACGAGACGGAGGAGACCACGCGACGGCTGCTGGTGGTGGGCCACATGCCGTGGGTGCAGGAGCTGGGCATGCGGCTGATGAGCCTGGACTCGGACCAGGACGCGGCGTTGCGCATGAGCGAGCACTACCCCACGCTCGGGATGCAGGTGTTCCGGGTGGAGAAGCCGTGGGCCGAGCTCGACGGCCGCGACGCCGCCCTGACGCACTTCGTGGTTCCGGGGCGCTGACCTCCGCGGCGGCGCGCGTGGGGGCGTGGCAGAGGAGCGCGCCGACACGACGAAGGCCCCGCTCCAGCAGGAGCGGGGCCTTCCGATCGTGCGCCCAAAGGGATTCGAACCCCTGACCTTCTGTTCCGTAGACAGACGCTCTATCCAGCTGAGCTATGGGCGCATCATCCGATCCGCCGGAGCGGCTCGAACTCGTAGAACACTACAGGACCTCTCCGGCGAAGTGCAAATCGACGGTCTGCGGTGGTCTGAGTCGGGGGTGTGGCGGGGGCGCGGCCATGATAGCCGGGCTCGGGTACCATGGCAGGACCGTGCGGCCACAACGATGTGGTGCGCGCTTCGGCGGTGCACGCATCGGAGTGGACGGGACGGAACGGCCCCGGACCCCAATGGGAGGACTCTCCACCATGGCTGACAACGCCACCACCTCGTTCGCGGATCGCGCCCTGGCGGACGCGCCCACGGACTACGCCCAGCTGCGCGAGTGGGTCGCTCAGATTGCAGAGCTGACGCAGCCGGACTCCGTCCAGTGGGTCGACGGCTCCGAGGAGGAGCGCGACCGCCTCGCGGACGAGCTCGTGGCGGCGGGCACCCTGACCCGCCTGGCCGAGGACAAGTTCCCCAACTCCTTCGCCGCGTTCTCCGATCCCGCCGACGTCGCCCGCGTGGAGGACCGCACCTTCATCTGCTCCGAGAAGGAGGAGGACGCCGGCTTCACCAACAACTGGATGGACCCGGCGAAGATGCACGGCATCCTCGACGACGCGTTCACCGGCGCCATGCGCGGCCGCACCATGTACGTGATCCCGTTCGTGATGGGCCACCTCGACGCCGAGGACCCGAAGTACGGCGTGGAGATCACCGACTCCGCCTACGTGGTCCTGTCGATGCGCATCATGGCCCGCATCGGCCAGGACGTGCTGGACAAGATGTCCCGCGAGCAGGCCTTCTACGTGCCGGCCGTGCACTCCGTGGGCGCCCCGCTGGAGCCGGGCGAGCAGGACGTGCCGTGGCCGTGCAACGAGACCAAGTGGATCGTGCACTTCCCCGAGGAGCGCTCCATCTGGTCCTTCGGCTCCGGCTACGGCGGCAATGCCCTGCTCGGCAAGAAGTGCTACGCGCTGCGCATCGCCTCCGTGATGGCCCGGGACGAGGCCTGGCTCGCCGAGCACATGCTGATCCTCAAGCTGACCAACCCCGAGGGCCGGTCCTACCACATCACCGGTGCCTTCCCGTCGGCCTGCGGCAAGACCAACCTCGCCCTCATCGACCCCACGATCGAGGGCTGGAAGGCCGAGACCCTGGGCGACGACATCACCTGGATCCGCGCCGGCAAGGACGGCGAGTTCCGCGTGATCAACCCGGAGACCGGCTACTTCGGCGTCGCCCCCGGCACCGGCTGGTCCACCAACCCGAACGCCATGCGCGCGATCTCCAAGGGCAACTCCATCTTCACCAACGTCGCCCTCACCGACGACGGCGGCGTGTGGTGGGAGGGCATGACGGACGAGGTCCCCGAGCACCTCACCGACTGGCGCGGCAACGACTGGACGCCCGAGTCCGGCACCCCGGCCGCCCACCCGAACTCCCGGTTCTGCACGCCCATCGAGCAGACGGACATGCTGGCCGACGAGTACCGCGACCCGCGGGGTGTGAAGCTGGACGCCATCCTGTTCGGCGGCCGCCGCAAGACCACCGTGCCGCTGGTGACCGAGGCCTTCGACTGGGAGGACGGCATCCTCAAGGGCGCCACCCTCTCCTCGGAGACCACCGCGGCCGCCGCCGGCGCCGTCGGCGTGGTGCGCCGCGACCCGATGGCCATGCTGCCGTTCCTCGGCTACGACGCCGGCGACTACCTGGCCCACTGGGTCAGGGAGTCCGGCAAGGCCGACCCGGAGAAGCTGCCGCGCATCTACCTGGTCAACTGGTTCCGCCGCAACCGCGACGGCGGCTTCGCCTGGCCCGGCTTCGGCGAGAACTCGCGCGTCCTGAAGTGGGTCGTGGAGCGCCTCGAGGGCAAGGCCGAGGCCGAGGAGACCCCGATCGGTCTCGTTCCGGCCGCGGGCTCGCTCGACCTGTCCGGCATCGAGGTGTCGGCCGAGGACCTCGAGGACGCCCTCAAGGTCGACGCCGCGGAGTGGGCCGAGGAGAACGAGCTCATCGAGCAGTGGCTCGGCCGGTTCGGCGAGTCGCTGCCCGCCGTCGTGCGTGAGCGCTTCGAGGCGCAGAAGGCCCGGTTCGCCCAGGCCTGACCGGCCCGGCCGACCACGACGGCCCCCCACCTCCGCGCTGAGGTGGGGGGCCGTCGTCGCGCCCGGGGTGACGCCGGGGTGGGTGAGCCGCCTCCCACTGCCGCCGGATTTCCCGCGCTCTTGCTCTGACGTGGACGTCCTCTCAGAGTCTCGTTCGGTTTCCTCCCAGGAAACGAGGCGTATAAATGTGCCCGTGCGTGGGCCGTTCCGACCCCGCCGGGCACACCTCATGAAGGAGCACACATGCATCTGCAGCCCAAGGACCTCGAGAAGCTCCTGGTGGTGGTGGCCGCCGACCTGGCGCGCCGTCGCCAGCAGCGCGGCCTCAAGCTGAACCATCCGGAGGCGATCGCGATCATCACCTATGAGCTGATGGAGGGCGCGCGCGACGGCCGCAGCGTCGCCGACCTCATGAGCTGGGGCAGCACCATCCTCACCGTCGACGACGTCCAGGAGGGCGTGGCCGACATGATCTCGATGGTCCAGGTCGAGGCGACCTTCCCCGACGGCACCAAGCTCGTCACCGTCCACGACCCCATCCGCTGAACCGGACCCAGGAGGAGACCATGAAGCCCGGAGAGTACGTCCTCGCCGACGCCCCCGTCGTCTGCAACCCCGGCCGTGAGGCTGTCGAGCTGTCCGTCACCAACCGGGGCGACCGCCCCGTGCAGGTCGGCTCGCACTTCCACTTCGCCGAGGCCAACCGCGCCCTCGACTTCGACCGTCAGGCCGCCCTCGGCTGCCGCCTGGACATCCCGGCCGGCACCGCCGTGCGGCTCGAGCCCGGCGACGAGACCACCGTCAAGCTCATCCCCCTCGGCGGCGACCGCGTCGTCTACGGCTTCCGGGACATGGTCGACGGTTCGCTCGACCCCCACGAGGCAGCCGGCCTCCACGCCGCGCCCGCCGCTCCCGCCACCCCGGCCCGTCACGAGTCCGCCGCGGGCGACGCCCCGTCGCCGCTGAAGGAACGCGCCGGCTTCGACAACGAGACCCGCTGAGTCCGCAGAGAGGACACACCATGAGCTTCGAGATCAGCCGAGAGCAGTATGCGAGCCTCTACGGACCCACCACCGGCGACGCGATCCGCCTGGCGGACACCGAGCTGTTCGCCGTCGTCGAGGAGGACCTGACCACGCCCGGCGAGGAGGCCGTCTTCGGCGGCGGCAAGGTCATCCGCGACGGGATGGGCCAGAACAGCCAGCTCGTCCGCGACGTCGGCGTCCCCGACCTGGTGATCACCAACGTCGTGGTCATCGACTGGACCGGCATCTACAAGGCCGACATCGCCGTGCGCGACGCGCACATCGTGGCCATCGGCAAGGCCGGCAACCCACACACCATGGACGGCGTAGACATCGTGATCGGGGTGGCCACCGACGTCATCTCCGGCGAGGGCAAGATCCTCACCGCCGGCGGCATCGATACCCACGTGCACTTCATCAGCCCGGACCAGATCGAGACCGCGCTCTCCTCCGGTCTGACCACCATGATCGGCGGCGGCACCGGTCCCTCCGAGTCGTCGAAGGCCACCACCATCACCCCCGGCGAGTGGAACATCCACACCATGCTCCGCTCGTTCGAGCACTGGCCCATGAACTTCGGCCTGCTCGGCAAGGGCCACGGCTCCTCCATCTCCCCGATGGCCGAGCAGATCCGTGCCGGCGCCATCGGCCTGAAGGTCCACGAGGACTGGGGCGCCACGCCGTCGTCCATCAACACCGCCCTGCAGGTGGCGGACGAGTACGACGTCCAGGTGGCCATCCACACGGACACCCTCAACGAGTCCGGCTTCGTGGAGGACACCCGCGCCGCGATCGACGGCCGCGTGATCCACACGTTCCACACCGAGGGCGCCGGCGGCGGCCACGCCCCGGACATCATCGAGCTGGCGCAGTATCCGAACATCCTGCCCGCCTCCACCAACCCGACCCTGCCGTACACGACGAACACGGTCGAGGAGCATGTGGACATGCTCATGGTGGCGCATCACCTGAACGCGGACCTGCCGGAGGACGTGGCCTTCGCTGACTCCCGCATCCGCCAGGAGACCATCGCGGCCGAGGACGTCCTGCAGGACATGGGCATCTTCTCCATGACCTCCTCCGACTCCCAGGCGATGGGCCGCGTCGGCGAGGTGCTGATCCGCACGTGGCAGGTCGCGGACTCCATGAAGCGTCAGCGCGGCCCGCTGCCCGAGGACGAGGGCACCGCGGGGGACAACCACCGCATCAAGCGCTACGTGTCGAAGTACACCATCAACCCCGCCATCGCCCACGGCATCGCCGATTCGGTCGGCTCCGTGGAGGTCGGCAAGTTCGCCGACCTCGTGCTGTGGGAGCCGCAGTTCTTCGGGGTGAAGCCGGACCTGGTCATCAAGGGCGGGCAGATGGCCTACGGGGTCGTGGGCGACCCCAACGGCTCCATCCCGACGCCACAGCCCCGCTGGTACCGCAGGTCATTCGGCGCGTACGGCCAGGCCGTGCACACCTCTGCCATCACCTTCATGTCCGAGGCGTCCATCCGGGCCGGCGTGCCGCGCGCCCTGGGGCTGCAGAAGACCATCCGCGCCGTGCACGGCATCCGCGACCTCACCAAGGCGGACATGCGCCACAACGGCGAGACGCCCCGCCTCGAGGTGGACCCGGAGACGTACGAGGTCTGCGTGGACGGGGAGCCCGTCACGTGCGAGCCGCAGGACGTCCTGCCCATGGCCCAGCGCTACTTCCTGTTCTGAGAGAGGGGACCGCATGATCGTCACCGAGATCCTCGGCAACGTCCACGACGACGCCGGCGCCACCCTGGTGGGCGACCGCCACCGGGAGCAGGTGCACCTCGAGGGCTCCGCCCTCGTCAAGCGCATCCAGCGGCTGCGCACCGACCACGGCAATGAGTACGGGCTGCGTCTGCCCGCCGGGTCCCCGGACCTGCGGGACGGCGACATCCTGACCGTCGACGACGAGGGCGAGCGCGGCAACGCCGTGATCGTGCGCGTGCTGTCCACGGACGTGCTGGTGATCTCGGCGCGATCGCTGCGCGAGATGGCGTTCGTGGCGCACAGCCTGGGCAACCGGCACCTGCCGGCCCAGTTCTTCGACGCGGACGGGCCCTTCGGCCGGGACGCGATGGTGGTGCAGTACGACCACACCGTCGAGGACTTCCTGCGCGCCCACGACGTGCCCCACGAGCGGCAGGAACGCGTCATGGACGTGCCCTTCCGCCATGCCGAGCACACCCACTGACATGGCCGGGACCACCTCCACGGCGGCGCCGGGCGTCCCGTCCGGCGTCGCCCTCCTGGGGATGCTGCAGCTGACGGACTCCGCGCTGCCCACGGGCGCCTTCAGCCACTCCCTGGGCCTGGAGACCTACATGAGCGACGGCCGGGTCGAGGGCGAGGAGGACTTCGCCGCCTGGCTGGAGATGTTCGTGGAGCAGCAGCTCACGTTCACGGACGCGCTGGCGGTCCGCCTGGTCTACGCGGCGGAGAATTTCGACGCCGTCGCGGACCTGGACGAGCTCGTCACCGCGCAGGCGCTCCCCGCCCAGATCCGCGAGGCGGGGCGCACGATGGGGCGGCGACTGCTGCGCATCGGCGCCCCCGCCTACCCGGGGGACTGGGTCCGCCGCTACCACGAGGGGGTCGAGGCGGGCACGCTCGACGCCCACCAGGCCCTCGTCTGGGGCGTCATCGCCCGGGAGATCGGGGTGCCCGTCGAGGAGGCGGTGGCCGCGCACCTGCACGCCTCCGTCATGTCGCTGACGCAGAACGCCGTCCGCGGCATCCCGCTGGGCCAGGACGCGGGCCAGCGGGTCGTCCGCCGGGCCCAGGAGTGGGTCCTGCGGGCCGTCGAGGTCTCCCGTGACCTCGACCCCGACGACCTCGGGGCCATCGCCCCGGGGCTGGAGATCGCCCAGATGCGGCACGAGCGGCAGCGCGCCCGCATGTTCATGAGCTGAGCGGCCCGCGCACCACACCGGGCCGGCCGTACCCCGCGCGGGGCCGGCCCGGCACCACCGACACACACAGAAGGAGAACACCATGGATCCCGTGATCATCGGCATCGGAGGCCCCGTGGGGGCCGGCAAGACCCAGCTCGTGGAGCGCCTCACCCGCGCGATGAGCGAGGAGATCTCGATGGCCGCCATCACCAACGACATCTACACGATCGAGGACGCCAAGATCCTCTCCCGCACCTCGGTGCTCCCGGAGGAGCGGATCGTGGGCATCGAGACGGGCGGCTGCCCCCACACCGCCATCCGCGAGGACACCTCCATGAACGAGGCGGCCATCGAGCAGCTCAAGGCCCGTTTCCCGGACCTTCAGGTGATCTTCGTGGAGTCCGGCGGCGACAACCTCTCGGCGACCTTCAGCCCGGAGCTCGTCGACTTCTCGATCTACATCATCGACGTCGCCCAGGGTGAGAAGATCCCGCGCAAGGCCGGCCAGGGCATGATCAAGTCGGACCTGTTCATCGTCAACAAGACGGACCTGGCCCCGTACGTGGGCGCCGACCTGTCCGTCATGGAGTCCGACTCGAAGGTGTTCCGCAAGGACCGCCCGTTCGCCTTCACGAACCTCAAGACCGACGAGGGCCTGGACGTCGTCATGGACTGGATCCGCAACGACGTGCTGATGGCAGACCTTGGCTGAGGGCCTCACCGGCGAGCTGCGCCTGCGCGTCGCCGTCCGCGGCGGCCGCTCCGTGGCCGCCCGGCAGTTCCACCAGGGGGCGCTGCGCGTGCTGCGCCCCCATTACCTGGACCGGTCCGGGCAGGTCTCCTACACCGTGATCAACCCCGGCGGCGCCTACTTCGGCGCCGACCGGTACGGGATCGAGGTCGACGTCGAGGAGGATGCCTCCCTGCTGCTGACCACGCAGTCCGCCACGAAGGTCTACCGCACCCCGCAGGGCCCCGCCCGGCAGGACATGACCCTGCGGCTGGGACCCGGTGCCGTCCTCGAGTACGTGCCCGACCAGCTGATCGTGTACCGGGGCGGGTCCTATCTGCAGGACACCCGCGTGGTGATGGACCCCTCCGCCTCTGTGCTGCTGGCCGAGGTGATCACCCCCGGGTGGTCGCCCACCGCCGAGCCGTTCCGCTACGACCGGCTCGGCATGCGCACGGAGGTGACCGTCGATCCCGGCGGGGACCCCCGCCGGCTCGTCGTGGACCAGCTCCGGCTCCACCCCGCGGAGGGCCAGGGCCTGACCGGGATGGGCATGCTCGAGGGCCACTCCCACACCGGGCAGCTGCTGGTCGCTGACCGTCGGCTGGACGCGGACCTCGTCGCCGAGCTCACGGAGGTCGTCGACGCCTCGGACACGGTCTCCGGCATCACCCGGGCGGGCACGGGCCGCGCCCACGGGGTGGACTGCGTGGGCGTGCGCTCCCTCGCCGCCTCCACCGGCCGCATCACCGCCCTGCACCACGCGCTCGCGGACCTGCTCCGTGCCCGCTGGCGGGACCAGTCCCCGCTCGCCCTGCGCAAGTACTGACCCACCCCATCCGTGCCCGCCGAGGAGGAGGACCCCCTATGAGCCATGCCGTCCCGACCGCCGTGACGCCCCACAGGACAGCCGCCCCGGAGCGACCGCTCCGGGTGCGGGTGGCGGCCGTCTACGCAGTGGTGGTGGCGCTCCACGTCCTCGCCGCGGCGCTGCTGCTGGGCGGGTACGGCGGAGCGTCGCCCTCGCCCGTGCTCCTGGCCGCGCTCGTCACCGCCTACGGGGCGGGGCTCAAGCACAGCTACGACTGGGACCACATCTCCGCGATCGACAACTCGACGCGCAAGTTCGTCTCCGAGGGCGGCAGCCCGGCCGGCGTGGGCCTGGCGTTCAGCCTGGGCCACTCCCTCGTGGTGACTCTCGCGGCGGTCTTGGCCGTCGCCGGGGCGGGGCTCATGCAGGGGGCCTTCGCCGATGGGTCGCCGGCGAACCGGGTGCTCGGACTGATCGGCACCGGCGTGTCCGGTGGCTACCTGCTGCTGCTCGGCGTGTACAACGGCGTCTCGGCGCTGCGGCTGCGCCGGGCGTCCGCAGTACGGCGTCCGGGCCCGGCGGAGGAGCCCACGGGTCTGGTCACGCGCCTCCTGCGGGCCCCGCTGCGCCGTGTGCGCTCCCCGCGGGACATCTTCGTCATCGGGTTCCTCTTCGGCCTGGGCTTCGACACGGCCACGACCATCGGCCTGCTGCTGCTGGCCGTGTCCGTCTCCGCCGCCGGCATCCCCCTGGTGACCCTGCTGGCGCTGCCGGTGGCGTTCACCGCCGCCATGACGCTCTGCGACACCACCAACGGGCTGGGCATGATGCGGCTCTACTCGAGCGCTCTGCAGCAGTCCGAGCGCCGGCGCCGCTTCAACCTCGTCGTCACCTCCGTGTCCGCGGTCTCGGCCCTGTTCATCGCGGTGCTCACCCTCGGCGCGTTCGTCCATGAGCTGCTGGGCTTGACGGACCCGGTGACCACCTGGCTGGCGGAGGTGGACCTCGGCCACGCGGGACTGGCGCTCGTCGGCGTCTTCGTTCTCATCTGGCTGTGCGCCGCCCTGCTCGAGCACCGGCGCGGCCGGGTCTGTCCCGTGGGGGATGGGGCATGACGACGTCGACCACGGCTCCGTCCCGATCCCCCCGTGCGCCGCGTCCCCTCGGGACGGCCCTCCGCACGGTGCTGCGCGGGGTGTCCCAGATCTTCTTTCTGGAGAACTCCCTGAGCGGCGCGCTGATCCTGGGTGCCCTGGCGCTGATGCACCCCTGGGCGGCGGTGACGACGGCCCTGGGCTCCGCCGTGCAGGCGCTGTGCTCGGCCGTCCGGCACCCCGACGAGACCGAGGACGACCTGCGGGCCCGGGCGGTCGTGCTCGGCGACGAGGCGCGGCACGGGATCATGGGCTACAACGGCGCGCTCGTGGGGGCCGCCGCGGCGCTCGTCTTCGCGCCCACCCCCCTCACAGCCGTGCTGGCCACGGTGGTCGGCGCCGCAGCCTGCGTCCCCGTGCACGTGCTCGTGGCCCGGCTCTTCGCGACCCGGCCCCTGCGCTCCGCGGGACTCCCGGTGTCCACCGCCCCGTTCTGCCTGACCGCGGGCATGCTGACCCTCCTCACGGCCGCCCTCGCCGGGCCCTCCGCCCCGCTGACCTCATCCGGGTCCCCGTGGCCCGGTCTCGGCCTGGGACTGCTCAACAGCTTCGCGGAGGTGGTCCTGGCGGACGGCGCCCTCCCGGGCGCGCTGATCCTGGCGGCCCTCTTCGTGGGGTCCTGGCGGGTGGGGCTCTACGGGCTGTTCGGCGCGGTGGCCTCCTTCGCCGCGGCCCGTCTCATCGTGGGGCACGAGCTCACGGACGTGTCCACGGGCCTGTGGGGGTACAGCTCCGTGCTCGTCGCCATCGCGCTCGGCGCGGTGGTCCAGGGGCTCGGCGGCTGGCGACGGCGGGTGCCGCTCGTCGTCGTCGGCGTGGCGCTGAGCCTGGCCTTCCAGCACGTGCTGGTGGAGACCGCGATCCCGGTGTTCACCTGGCCTTTCCTGCTGGGCATGTGGGCCACGCTGCTGCTGGTCGCCGGGGCGCGGCGGGCGGCCGGCCGGGGCTGAGACCCGACGTCCGGAGGAGGGCCGGATCAGGCGGCGAGCCAGAGGTCCGGGCCGAAGATCTCGTAGCGGATGGACGTCGCGGGCACGCCGGCGTCGATCAGCTTCGAGCGGGTGGACTGCATGAACGCGAGCGGGCCGCACAGGATGTAGTGCCCGTCGCGGGGCAGTTCGACGTCGTCGAAGTGCATCACACCCTCGACGGTCGTGACGCCCTCGGGGTCCTGCTCCGGCCGCACCCCGAGGAAGAGGCGGGCGTCGCCGTGCGGCAACGCCGCCAGGGACTCCGTCACCTGTTCGCGCAGGGCCACCGCCTCCCAGGACGCGTCGCCGTGGAAGAGGAGGACCTGGCGGTCCGAGCCCTGCTGGGCGAGCGCGTCCAGGATCGCCGCGGCCGGGGTGATGCCGATGCCGGCGGTCGCCAGGACCAGGGGAGCGGTGGAGTCCTCGTCCTCGAGGGTGATGTCGCCGTAGGGGTTGGACAGCTCGATGACGTCGCCGACCTCCACGTTCTGGATGAGCATGGGCGAGACCTCGCCGCCCTCGTCCAGCTTCACGGTGATGACACGTTCGGTGGTGGACTCGGCCTTCTCGGAGAGGGAGTACTGGCGGCACTGGCGCAGGCCGTCCTCGACCTTCAGGCGCACGGACACGTAGCCGCCGGCCCTGCCGCGGGACTGCGGGGTGTCGTCGGCCGGCTCGAAGCGGAAGGTGACGGCCGCGTTGCCGGTGGGCTCCTTCGCGACGACCCTCCAGTCCGTCCACATCCTGTCGTTGGCCTGCTGGGCGTAGAGGCCCTTCTCGATCTTGATGAGGGCGTCGGCCATGAGCCAGTAGACCTCGGTCCAGGCGTCGGCCACCGCGGGGGTGACGGCGTCGCCGAGCACCTCGCCGATGGCCCAGAAGAGGTTCTCGTAGACGATCGGGTACTGCTCCTCGACGATGCCGAGGGCGGTGTGCTTGTGGGCGATGCGGGACAGGACGGCCTCGGGCAGGGTGCCCGGGTTCTCGAGCAGGTGCACCGCGAACTTCACGATGGATCCGGCGAGGGCCTGGGCCTGCTCGCCGTTGCGCTGGTTGGCGCGGGAGAAGACGCCGTCGAGGAGCTCGGGGTGGGCCTCGAACATGTGGGCGTAGAACAGGGGCGTGATCTCCGGCATGTGCTCGGCGACGACGGCGGCGGTGGCCTCGATGACGGGGCGGGACTTCTCGGACAGCACGGGGGTCTCCGTCTCCTCGGTGGGGAATCTTGCGCTGATTTTGCCAGATTACACCCGGCCGTCGCCGCCGGGAACTCGCCCCCGGCCCGTTCCGTCAGTGCGCCACGGGGATCTCCGGCAGGCCCAGCAGCACGGGCCCGCCGACAGGCCCAGCGCTCACCAGATCCCGGATCCGCACGGTGTCGAGCTCGGCGAGGAAGGCCTCGCGTGCGCGGTGCAGGGCGCCGCGCAGGCGGCAGTCGCCGGCGTAGGGGCACGCCACCCCGGAGTCGCGCCCGGCGCAGTCGATCACCTCGTCGCGGCTGCTCAGCGAGCGCACGAGCTCGCCCACACGCTGGTCCAGACCGGCCGCGGCGATCATGGCCCCGCCGTGCCGACCGCGCAGCACCTCGATGGTCCCGCGGCGGCGCAGCTCGGCGACCGCCTTGATCACGTGGTTGTAGGGCACCTGGATCCGGTCCGCGATCTGCTGGCTGGTGAGCCGTTCGCCCTCGGCGGCCGCGAGCGTCATCAGCACCCGCAGGCAGACGTCGGTGTAGGCGCTCAGCTTCATCCCCCCATCATCCCACCGGTGCACGGCCCCGCCGCGCCTGCGGTGTCCGGGCCGGTTGGCATACTGACGCCATGGACGCCACCTCGCACCCCGACGCCGGCCCCCGCCTCCCCGAGACCTCCGCACCGGGGGGCGACGCCGCGCTGCACGAGGAGGCCCTGGCCGTCCTGCGTCGGCTCGTGGACCGGCCGGACGCGCGATTCAAGGACGGGCAGTTCGAGGCGATCGAGGCGCTCGTGGCCCACCGCCGCCGCGCCCTGGTGGTGCAGCGCACCGGCTGGGGCAAGTCCGCCGTGTACTTCGTGGCCTCCCTGCTGCTGCGCGCCCGCGGCGCAGGGCCCACCCTGATCGTCTCCCCGCTGCTCGCGCTCATGCGGGACCAGGTCGCGGCCGCGGCCCGGGCGGGCGTGCGCGCGGTGTCCGTGAGCTCGGCGAACGCCACGGAGTGGGACGAGGTCCGCGCTCGGCTCGCGGCGGACGAGGTGGACGTGCTGCTGATCTCGCCCGAGCGCCTCACGAACCCCCGGTTCCGGGACGAGCAGCTGCCGGACCTCGTGGCGCGCATGGGCCTGCTCGTGGTGGACGAGGCCCACTGCATCTCCGACTGGGGCCACGACTTCCGGCCGGACTACCGCCGCATCCGGGACCTGATCGGGCTGCTTCCCGCCGAGGGGCCGCGCGCGGTGCCCGTGCTGGCCACCACCGCCACGGCCAACGCCCGTGTGGTGGCGGACGTGGTGGAGCAGCTCGGCGTCGCCTCCGAGCAGGACGTGTTCGTGCTCCGCGGCCCCCTGGCCCGCGCCTCGCTGCGCCTGGGCGTGCTGCGCATGCCCAGCCCGGCCGCGCGCCTGGCCTGGCTCCTCGACCACCTCGAGGACCTGCCGGGCTCCGGGATCGTCTACGCCCTCACCGTCTCCGCCGCCGAGGACACGGCGCGCGCCCTGCGCGAGGCGGGGCACGAGGTGGTCGCCTACACGGGCCGCACAGACCCGGAGCGTCGCGCCGAGATCGAGGAGGACCTCAAGGCCAACCGGGTGAAGGCCGTCGTGGCCACCTCGGCGCTCGGCATGGGCTTCGACAAGCCGGATCTGACGTTCGTGGTGCACCTCGGTGCGCCGGGCTCGCCCGTGGCGTACTACCAGCAGGTCGGCCGCGCCGGCCGTGGGACGGACCACGCGGACGTGCTCCTGCTGCCCGGGCCCGAGGACCGTCGCATCTGGGAGTACTTCGCCACCGCCTCCATGCCGGACGAGGAGCAGGCGCGCGCCGTGCTGGGGGCGCTCGCGGACCACGGCGGGGCCCTCTCCGTGGCGGCGCTCGAGCCGGACGTGCGGATCAAGCGCACCTCCCTGGAGCTGCTGCTCAAGGTCCTCGCCGTGGACGGGGCGGTCGAGCGGGTGGGCGGCGGCTGGCGCGCCACCGGGCGGGAGTGGACGTACGACGCCGAGCGGTACGCCCGCGTGGCCGAGGCCCGCCGGGCCGAGGAGCGGCTCATGCTCGACTACCAGACCACGGACCGGTGCCGCATGGAGTTCCTGGCCCGCACCCTGGACGACCCCACCGCCGCGCCGTGCGGCCGCTGCGACGTCTGCGCCGGCCCCTGGTACCCCACGGGATCGGACGGGGCGGCGCGGGAGCGCGCGGAGGCCGCCCTGCGCCGCACCGGTGTGCCGATCGAGCCCCGTCGCATGTGGCCCTCAGGCATGGACCGGCTGGGCGTGCCCGTCAAGGGGCGCATCGCGTCCGAGTCGCAGGCCGAGGAGGGCCGCGCGCTCGCCCGCCTGACGGACCTCGGGTGGGGCACCGTCCTGCGGGACCTGCTGGACCGGGAGGACGCCCCGGTGCCGGAGGAGGTCCTGCGGGGCGCCGTCGATGTCCTGGCCTGCTGGGGGTGGCGGACGCGGCCGATCGCCGTCGTCGCGATGCCCTCGCGCACCCGCCCGCAGCTGGTGGGGTCGTTCGCCGAGGGGATCGCCCGGATCGGCCGGCTGCCGTTCCTCGGCTCGCTCGAACACGCGCGCGGCGGCCCCACGGCCGGGCCGGGCGGCAACAGCGCCTACCGGCTCGGGTCCGTGTACGGCCGGTTCGCCGTCCCCGAGGCGATGGCGCAGATGCTGCGCACCGCCCCGGACGCCGGCCGCCACGGCCCCGTGCTGCTGGTCGACGACCTCGTCGACTCGCGGTGGTCGCTCGCCGAGGCCGCGCGGGTGCTGCGCGAGGCCGGCGCCCAGGGGGTGCTGCCGCTCGTCCTCGCCCAGGCCGGATGAGCCGCCGAGGTCAGCGCTCCGCGCGGACGATCGCCAGCACGGCGTCGCGGAGCGCATCCATGGTGGCGGCCGTGCGGGCCTCGCCGTTGTAGCGCAGGAACGGCTCCGTGTTGGACGGGCGGAGGTTGAACCACCACGTGCCGTCCTGGGCGGCGACCGTGGTGCCGTCCATGCGGGTCACCGTGGTGGCCACCCCGGCGAAGTCCTCGTGTACGGCCCGGCCCTCGCCGACGCCCTCGCCCACGGCGGGGGCGAACTGCGCCACCACCGCGGCCACGGCGGCGTCCTTGTCCGCGACCTGCGAGTTGATCTCTCCGGAGGCCACGTACGGCTCGTACTCCTCGGCCAGCTCGGACAGCGGCTGCTCCTGGCCGCCCAGGGCCGCCAGCACGTGCATGGCCGCGAGCATGCCGGTGTCCGCGTTGAAGAAGTCGCGGAAGTAGTAGTGCGCGGAGTGCTCACCCCCGAAGACGGCGGACTCGGCGGCCATGACCGCCTTGATGAAGGAGTGGCCCACGCGGGTCTCCACGGCCCGGCCCCCGTCGGCCGCCACGAGCTCGGGGACGGCGCGGGAGGTGATCAGGTTGTGGATGACCACGGGGGTCTGCTCACCGTCGGCCTTCGCGCGGGCGATCTCGCGGCGGGCCACCAGGGCGGTGACCGCGGAGGGGGAGACCGGGGCGCCCTGCTCGTCGATCACGAAGCAGCGGTCGGCGTCGCCGTCGAATGCCAGGCCGATGTCCGCGCCGTGCTCCACGACGGCGGCCTGCAGGTCCCGGAGGTTCTCCGGCTCCAGCGGGTTGGCCGGGTGGTTCGGGAAGGTGCCGTCCAGCTCGAAGTAGAGCGGCTCGATCTCCAGCGGCAGGGCGGCCAGCTCGGCGTCGCCGAGGACGGCCGGGGTGGTCTTGCCCGCCATGCCGTTGCCCGCGTCCACCACGACCTTCAGGCGGCGCACCCCCGTCAGGTCCACGAGCGAGCGCAGGTATGCGGCGTAGCCGGGGAGGATGTCCTCCTCCGTCACGGTGCCGGCGGTCTCGGCGGCGGGGATCTCACCGGCGTCGAGGTAGGCCTGGGCCGCGTCGCGGATCTCGAACAGCCCGGTGTCCGAGGAGACCGGCACGGCGCCGGCCTGGGCCATCTTCATGCCGTTGTACTCGGCCGGGTTGTGCGAGGCGGTGAACACCACGCCCGCGGCCTGCTTCACGCCCGCCGCGTAGTAGAGCATGTCCGTGGAGATCAGCCCCAGGGTGACGACGTCGGCGCCGCGGCGCGTGGCACCCTCGGCGAAGGCCGTCATGAACGCGGGCGAGGAGGGGCGCATGTCCCCGCCGACCAGCACGGTCTGACCGGCCAGGCCCAGCACGTCCACGAAGGCCGCGCCCACCGCGCGGACGCTCTCCGCCGTGATGGATTCGCCCACGATGCCGCGGACGTCGTACGCCTTGAAGGAGTCGTGCAGGTCGAGGGAGGGGGTCGAGGTAGTCACCCGACCGATCGTAGTGGACAGCCTGGATACAGTGAGGGCGTGCCCCCGACCACTCCGCCCCCGAGCGCGGGGCCCCCGGCCGTCCCGCCGTCGGGACCCGCACCGGCCGCCCCCGGGGAGGCCGCGTATCGCAGGCTGCTGATCGGGCTGTTCCTGGCCGGGGTGGCCACGTTCGCCCAGCTCTACTCCCCGCAGGGTCTGCTGCCGCTGGTCAGCGACGACCTGGGCGTCCCCGCGGACCGCGCCGCCCTGCTCGTCTCCGCCAGCACGCTCGGCCTCGCCCTGTCGGTGGTGCCGTGGTCCGTGGCCGGGGACCGGTGGGGCCGCCGACGCGCCATGGTGGTCTCGATGGTCTCCGCCAGCGCGTGCGCGCTCGCGGGCGTCCTCGCGCCCACGTTCGAGGCCATGCTCCGCCTGCGCCTGCTCGAGGGCATGGCGCATGGGGGCGTCGCGGGACTCGCCGTGGCGCTGCTGGCGGAGGAGGTGGCCCCGCACGCGGTCGCGGCGGCCGCCGGCACCTACATCGCCGGCACCACCCTCGGCGGTCTCTCCGGCCGGCTCCTGGCTCTGCCCGTCGCGGAGGCGTCCTCGTGGCGCGGCGGGATGCTGGCCGTCACCGTGGTCGGGGTGCTGTGCACGGTCGGCTTCCTGGCGATCACGCCGCGCGCCCGGCGTTTCACGCCGTCGCCCACCTCCCCGGCGACGCTCGTGCGCATCGTGCGCGGCCACCTGCGCTCGCCGGAGCTCGTCGCCGTCTACCTGCAGGGGGCGCTGCTGATGGGCGGGTTCGTGGCGCTGTACAACTTCGTGGGGTACCGCCTGCTCGGCCCGCCGTTCTCCTGGACGCCGACGGCGGCCGGCCTCGTCTTCCTCGCCTATCTCGCGGGCACGTGGTCGTCGCCGCGCGCGGGCCGGCTGGCCGCGCGGGTGGGCCGGCTGCCCGTCCTGGCCGGCGCGACGGCGGCCATGGCGGCGGGCGTCGCCCTCACGTCGGTCCCGCATCCGGCGGTGCTGGTGCCCGCCCTCGTGCTCGTGACGGGCGCGTTCTTCGCCGCCCACGCCGTGGCCTCCGCGTGGTCCGGGACGGCCGCCCCCACGGGCCGCGCCCAGTCGACCTCCCTGTACAACTTCGCGTACTACGCCGGCTCGAGCCTCTTCGGCTGGCTGGGCGGCGTGTTCCACGAGTCCCACGGGTGGCCGGGGACGGTGCTGATGGTCCTGGCCCTGGTGCTGACCGCCCTGGCGAGCGCCGTCGTCGTGCTGCGCGGACGCGGGACGGCCCCGGCGCGCTGAGCCGCGGCCGTCGTCGGGGCGGGTGTCAGTGGGTCGACCCGCGGGTCACCAGCCGAGGGCCTCGGCATCCGTGCCGGTGGCGGACCGGGCCTGGTCGCGCCAGGCGGCGAGGACCTCCGGGTCCTGCAGCTCGAGCCACGCGATCATCTGCTGGTAGGTCACGCAGTAGGTGTCCTCCTCGACGCAGACCTCCCGCATGACCTTCTCCACCGCCGGGTTGAACGCGTTGAGACCCCAGTCGTTGAAGTGGTTGCCGAAGACCAGCGGGGCGCGGTTGCCCGCGAGCGCCGAGTCGTACATGTAGCGGTAGGTGCGGTACTGGAAGTCGGTGAGTCGGGCGACGTCCTCCGGGATGTCCTTGCCGCCGTTGCCGGAGATCCAGAAGTTGTAGTCCATCGCCATCACGAACGGGCTGGCCGCGCCCTTCTCGGCGAGCACGGGGGACCAGGTCATCGGCATCTCGAACTCCCAGATCCCGTCCTCCTGGTAGGGCCAGGCGACGCCGGAGGCGGCCGCGGCACGCGACGTGTCGTACTCGAGTCCGTTGTCCTTCCACATCGGGACGAGCTGGTCCCACTGCCCGTCGAGGCAGGGCAGACGGCCGCCCTTGACGTCCTCGGGGGTGACCTCCAGCGCCGGCAGGGAGCTGCCCGGGTTGTAGGCGGCGGGGTCGGAGAGGATGTCCCTGAACGAGCCGTACTCCTGCTCCCACTCGGCCGTCGACCACTTGTCGCCGCCGTACGTCGCAAGGGCGCACAGGTGGCCCGCGTAGTGGGTGCCGATCTCGTGGCCGGCGGCGTGGGCCGTGTTGATGTTCTCGATGCGCTGCGCCACCTCGGCCTCGTCACCGCCGAACTCCGTGCCCACGTAGCCGGGCGTGTTGCCGGGTGCCGTGTAGTTCTCCCGGTTGGCGGTCTCGATCAGGTTGATCGCGGACTGGAACACCGTGAACTTCGCGTCGGAGTCCGCCGCCGCGTCCAGGAAGGTCTTCCAGCGCGCGTCCTGACGGCCGCCGTCGAAGGAGAAGAGGACGAACTGCGGCGGGCGCTCCTCCGCCGTGAAGGCCCGCATCGGCACGCCCTCATGGGAGCGGGCGGCCAGGGGGACCGCGGGGCCCGCGGGGTCTGCGGCGGCCGACGGCGAGCCCTCGCCGGACGACGCCGCAGCCTGCGAGGAGGCCGCATCCGAGGACCGTCCCTGCGAGGACGAGGCCTCGGATCCGTCCGCAGATGCGGGCGAGGAGACGGCAGCGTCCGTGGCGCCGGAGGACCCGGCTGCCGTCCCCTCGTCCCCCTGCGGGGCGGCGCAGCCGACCAGCACGAGGGCGAGCGCCACCGACGTCCCCCACCAGCGGCGTCGCCGGGGCGAGGGGGTGTCGACCTGTCTCTTA
>NZ_JABFBA010000030.1:28473-29655 GCF_017168445.1 Micrococcus sp. KRD026
GGGGAAGGACATGCGGTCTCCTGGCTCGGTCGAGTGGCGGGCGGAGTGTCTCCTCCATGGCCGCCGTGACCAGGCACGGAGAACTCCACGCTCCACCGTAGGCGAGGCCCTCGGTGGCTCTGGAGCCCTGGCAGAACTGTGACCAGGTTGTGATGTGGCGCCGCGGCCGCCGGCATGGCCCTCGCGGGCCACACCTAGACTGGAGGCATGGAATATCTCGTCCCTGTCCTCGCGGTGGTCGTCATCGGCGCCCTCGCGTTCGCCGCCGCCCGGTGGATGTCGGCCGGTCGAGCGCGTCAGGCGGCGGACCAGCGCACGCCGTCCGGCCGCGGGCTGGACATCGGACCGGAGCGGGCGCGTCTGGCAGCGGGGCTGCTGGACGAGGACGCCCATCGGCGCGTGTACGGGCACATCGCCCAGAGCCGCGTGATGGAGGCCGTGCGCGACTACCGCGCCCACACCGGGCGCGGCCTGAAGGACGCCGTCATGGACGTGCAGTCCCTCGCCGTGCATCCGCAGGTCTACTCCGAGCCGGCGCAGGAACCGGACGCCACGTCCGCCGGAGCCGCGGGGCCCGTTCCCGCCGGCCATGAGGAGCCCCACAGGGACGACACGGCCCCGGCCGAGACCCCCGGGCCGAAGCGGCCCGGGCAGGATTTGAGCGGGCGGAGGGAGCCGGACGCCCAGACGACCGAACGCGAGACCTCTGACGCTGTGGCCGAGGACGACGCCCAGCAGGACACCGACCACGCCTCAGCTGCGCCGCGTCCGACGGCGACGCCCGCCGATGAGCTGACCACCCTGACCGTCCCGGCCGAGTGGACCGCCGCCCCCGCCGAGGAGGAGTTCCCCTTCGAGGTCGAGGTGATGCGGGGGACGGACTCCGTCCGCCTCTCTTCGCAGGACCTGCCGCCGTGGCTGCGCGACCAGCTCTCCGCCATGGTGCGGGACGGCAACCTCGAGTCCGCCGCCGTCCAGCTGTCCAGCCACTCGGAGCTCTCCGTGCCGGAGGCGTACGAGCTGCTGCGCCGCATGCGCGAGCGTCGCGGGGAGGGCTAGGGCATGTCTGACAATCGTTTGGACCATGCGATCACAGCATTCAGCACCACAGCGGACCGGTAGACGATCGCGTACTTGTCATACCGGGTCGCCAGGCCCCGCCACTGCTTCAGGTGCGCGTAC
>NZ_JABFBA010000030.1:29755-43741 GCF_017168445.1 Micrococcus sp. KRD026
ACGAGCAACGCGGGCAAACCAGATGGCCAGCACCGGGCAGTTCCCGTGGCCATCACTGGGCAGTCCTCATGGCCGTCAGCGGGTCATTCCCTGGCCACCTATGGGCAGCTTTTCATGGCCGCTTACAGTGGTAGATGCCGGGGCCCCGCTTCACCCCCTGGGGTGTTGTGGTGACTCAAGTATGAACAGCCGAATGCGCGCGGGGCATCTCCGGGACAGATCACAGCCCAAAGGACCACAAAATCACCATCATTCTCCACGTGCTATCCACAGGCAGACCGTTGAGAAAACGTGGCCTCCGTGCGGATTGTGGAATATACGGAGGCCACTGTCCACAGATTGCGCAGTTGTCACGTCGCCGGGGAATCGCCCGTCGCGTAGCCCGGGACTAGGTGATGCACTGTCGCAGGGGTCCTAATTGAAATCGGCGTAGACAACCGAAGTTGAGAGAGGTGTTGAATCCGGCTGCGGATTCGTCGCGCGTCACGCCGCGAGACAGTTAGGCGGTGTGTCGTCCGCCCCGCTCCCCCATCGCTGCCGTCAGGCTCGCCAGACGGCGGCGTTCGGCGTGCTGGTACACCTCTACGGACTTCCCATCGGAGTGGCCGGCGTACGCCTTCAGCTCCGCCGTGGTGGCCCCGGCCTGGCCTAGACGGGTCAGGGCGGTGTGTCGGAGGCCGTGCCACGTGAAGTTCTCCACAGGGTTCTCCCCAGCCTCGGCCCGATGGGCGTTGAGCGCCTTCAACGCGGTGTTGAACCGCTTGCGGACGGTGTTGGGGTTGTTCAGGCCGTTCCCGCCGCCCACGCGAGGGAACAGCAGCCCGTCCGGCCCCGGGGCGGCGTGCGCGTCTAGATGAGCGGCCAGGTCACCCGCGATCACCGGGGGCACGGGCACCTCGCGCCGTCCGGCGTCCGACTTGGGGGATTCCTCGCGGACGCCGGACCCGCGCGCCTGAACCTGGGATTCGACGCGGACCCATGTGGTCCCGTCCGGGTCCGTGGTGACGTGACGACGGCGCAGCGCGAGGACTTCCCCGATTCGCAGGGCGCACCACCCGGACAGCAGCACGGCCAGGCGGTCCGCCTCGGGCATCAGGTCGGCCAGGGCGGACAGCTCGGCGTCCGTCAGTGTCTCCCGGTTGCGCTGGGGGAGGTTCGGGCGGCGCAGGCGGCGCGCGGCCAGGGGAGGGACGGGCGAGGTCAGCAACCACGGCGTGAACGTGCGGGGCAGCTCGGCGGCGTCTCCCGTGGCCCACTTGAACAGAGCTGCGACCACTCGATGAATCTGAGCGGCCCCAGCGTGGCCCTTGGACTCTTCGAGCGCGTCGAGCCATGCGTTCAGGTCGAGGGCGGTCACCTCGCCCACGGGGCGATCCCCGAACGTGGGCAAGAAGTGCGCTTCGAGGTGGCGGCGGTAGGTGTAGACGCTGCCGAGCTTCAGGCCGCGCTCGGTCTGCCAGGACAACCACGCCTCGGCCATGTCGCGGACGGTGCGGGAGTCGGCAGCGGCCTGGGCGCGCCGGGCCTCTTTCTCGGCCTTAAGGCGGGCGCGGGTGACGGCGGGCGGGACGAATGTCCCTCGGGCCTTCTCTCCACGGGCGATGTCGAGGGCTGCGCGCGCGTCACCGAGCGTCGCAAACGAACCGATTGTGTGTTGGTAGCCGTCCACGGTGAGGCGGGCGCGGTAGCCGCCTCCGGGCAGGCGGTCCACGCCTCTCGGCAGGCGCTGGGGCTTGGGCATCTTCCCTCCGGATGACGAACTGACTACCAGGTGACTAACTCTATGGTACGTTGTGACCGTTCCTGAGTAGTCATGGAACATGCGCGATCTGCCAAAATCCGCGCAGACATGCGAAAGGCCCCGTAACCACTGGGGTCACGGGGCCTTCTCGCGGAGACGGGGGGATTTGAACCCCCGGCCCAACTTTCGTCGAGCCCTTCATTAGCAGTGAAGTCCATTCGGCCGCTCTGGCACGTCTCCTCCATCCGGCGCGCCTCGCACGGGGCGACGCGCGGTCAGACCGGTCCAGCTTAGCGCGCCAAGCCAGGGCAGGGCAAAGGAACGCCGTGCTCACGGGCGGGATCCCCACCGCGCACGAGCGGGGCCCCGGATCCATGGATCCGGGGCCCCGCGTGATCTGTCAGCCGTCCGGCCTGAGGCCGACGCGTCCGTTCAGATCAGATACGGTCCTTGCGGTCCTTGCGGCCGTCGAGGTCGCGATCGGTGGCGTCGCCGTCGACCTTGACGTCCTCGTGGCGGACCTCCTCGGTCACCGTCTCGGTGTCCTGCACCTGGCGCTTGCCCAGGGAGACCTTCTCGGCGTCCACGGTCTTGTCGACGACCGGGGTCTCCTCGTAGGTGGTCACCTCGACGTCGCCGTCGCGGCCGGCGGTGCGGGCCTCGGCGGAGTTGGGGTCGACGGACTCGCGCTCCACCACGACCTCCTCGCGGGTGACGGGCACCTCGACGGTCTCGGTGGTGGTGTAGGCCTGCTTGCGCAGACGGACGCGGCCGGAGGCGCGGCGCTCGGTGCCGACGTTCAGCTGCTCGTCCTTGACGACGACGGAGTCGGCGTCGGTCACGTCGCGGCGGTCACGGTCGGCCACGTCGCGGCGGTCGCCGTCCACGACGGCCTCGTCGCGGCGGTCGGCCACGCCGGCCACGCCCGCGGTGCCGGCCACGCCGGCGGCGCCGGCGTCGGTGCGCACGTCGTCACGACGCACGTCGCCGTCGTGATCCACGGCGGAGTACTCCATGGAGTAGTACTCGTAGATGCGCTGCTCCTCCTCGGGGGTCAGCGAGCCGTCGGCGTCCACGTTGGGAGCGTCCTTCACGAAGGACTTCTCGAAGGGCACCGTGATGCCGTCGGCAGTGGTCTGGGCCTGCTGCAGCGGGACGAAGGTCTCGCGGGCGCCGAACAGGCCGGTCTTCACCGTGACGAAGGTGGGCTCGTTGGTGACGTCGTCGAGGTAGACCTGACCGACGGAGCCGATCTTGTCGCCGTCGGTGGCGAAGACGGTGGAGTTCTGCAGCTGGTCGAGAGCGTTGCGGTCCATGAGGAATTCTCCTTCTGAATTGGTGTTTTGTTGCCTTACGCTCATTCACAATTCCCCATGGGCCCGAGTGGCGTCAACCATCGGCCCCCCAGATTCCCAATTCCCAGACTTCTCCCAGAATCTCAGTGCGATCCGCATGATTCCGCGGATTCTTCGTCCGGGCCTGCGGTGGATCCTGGGGGATCGGTGGGAGTGTGGCGCATGCGGTCCGCGACCCTTGACGGCCACCGATATTGTGTGGAATACGCGCGCCACAGGCGTGAAAACGACCCCGAGGAGAGTGGAGGCCCCATGTCCGAGCCCCTGGTGGCCGATCGCCGCCTCGCAGTGGTGGGAGCCGGCCCCCGCGGCGTCATGCTGCTGGAGCGGATCCTCGCCCGACTCGAGGGCGCGGCCCCGGACGCACACCCCCGGCGGCTGCGCATCGACGTCGTGGACCCCTACCCGCCCGGGCCAGGGCGGGTGTGGCGCACGGACCAGTCCGAGCTGTACCTCATGAACACCCCCGCGTTCTTCCCGACCGCGTGCGCCGCCGACAACCCCGGTCTGCGCCCCTCCACCGCCGCCCAGACCTTCGACCAGTGGCGTCGCGTGCACCCGGAGGCCAGCCTCGGCGTGCGCCGCCACCAGTACCCGGCGCGGGCGGTCTACGGGCGCTACCTCCGGCACCTGTACAAGGACGTCGTCGCGGGGCTGCGCGCCCGTCCCGAGGTCGTCGAGGTCGTCGAGCACCGCGCCGAGGCCACCGCCCTGCACCCCCGGCCCGACGGCGGTGCCCGCCTGGAGCTGCGGGACGCCGACGGCGCGGTCGCCGCGCTCGACGCGGACGCCGTCGTGCTCTGCCTGGGCCATCAGCCGGCGGAGCTCAGCCCCGGCCAGAACCGGATGGCCGCCGCCGCGCGGGGCCGGGACGAGCTGCACTACCAGGGCCCGCAGATCCCCTCGGACGTGGACTGGGAGACCGTGGAGGCCGGGGCGGACGTCCTCGTGCGGGGCATGGGCCTGAACGCGTTCGACCTGCTGGCCCAGCTCACCCAGGGCCGGGGCGGGGTGTACCGCCGCACCGGCGACGGACCCGGCCGGGCCCTGCGGTACGAGCCGTCGGGGGACGAGCCGCGCCTGCACCTGATGTCCCGCCGCGGCATCCCGTACCTGCCCAAGGCGGAGGTGGACGCCTTCGTGCCCCGCGGCGTCACCCTCAGCTACCTCTCCGACGCCGCCGTGGACGCCCTCGCCGCCCGGCACGGGGCCCTGGACCTCGCCGAGCACCTCTGGCCGCTGCTGCACCGCGACGTGGTCCGGCACTACTACGCCACGCTCGTCCGGGCCCAGCCCGAGATCCTCGGCGGCCCCGTCGAGGCGCGCCGGTTCCTCGGGGAGCTCGTCGGCCAGCTCGAGGAGGCCGGCCGCGGCGCCCCCGTGACCTCCGCGCACGCCGAGGAGCTCCTCCAGCGGTACGCCCCCGGCCGCCGCTTCCTCGACATCCTGGCCTATGGATCCCCGTTCGAGGACGCCGTGTTCGCCTCCCATGAGGACTATCAGCGGGCCGTCGCGGACTTCATGGAGCAGGCCTGCGTGGAGGCCGCCCTCGGGGAGGAGTCCCCGTTCATGATGGCCGTCGGCGCGCTCCATGCCGGCCGACTGCGGATCAAGGCGTGGATCGCCGAGGGTCGGATCGCCGAGGCCTCCCGCATCCGGGACGTCCAGGGCTGGTTCGAGCCGCTGGTCGAGGGCCTCGCCTCCGGCCCGCCCCTGTGGCGCGTCGAGCAGATGCTGGCGGTGCACCGGGCCGGCCTGCTCACCTGGGCCGGCCCCGCGCCCGTGGTCGAGGCCGAGGACCACGGGTTCACCGCCCACAGCCCCCAGGTGGGAGCGCAGGACTCGCTGGGGCCCGCCGTCGTCGAGGGGGCCTGGCTGGTGGAGGCGATGATGCCGCCCAACCGCGTGCAGGCCGCCGCCTCCCCGCTGGTCCGTCAGATGCTGGCGGACGGCGTCGCCGCGGCCGGGACGTGGGAGGACGAGGAGGGCGTGCGCGTGCCCGCCACCGGCTTCGACGTCACGGCCCGCCCGTACCGGCTGCGGGCCGCGGACGGCACGGCCCACGCGGACGTGTTCGTGCTGGGCCTGCAGCTCTCGGGCGTGCAGTGGGGCACCGCGATCGCGGCCGAGGCCGGGGCCGATCCGACCGGACGTGCCCTCTTCCTCGCCGACGCCGACGCCGCCGCGGCGGCCGTGCTCGCCGGCTGAGCCCCCACGACGACGGCGGGGCCGCCCGGGTGGATCCCGGACGGCCCCGCCGTCGTCATGCCGGGGGCGGCGCCCCGCGCCCCGTCAGGGACGGGCCGGCCCGCGGCCCTTGCCGGGGTGCTCCGGGCCGTGGCCCTTGCCCGGGTGGTCACCGCCGTGGCCCGGGGTCGCGCCCACGCAGCGCAGCCACTCGCGCACGGAGTTCGCGGGCTTGCCCGGCACGCCGCGCGGATCGGTCACGCCGTCGCAGGTCTCGCCCGGGGAGGGCTCCGGCTCCGGCTCCGGGGTCGGCTCGGTCACGGGCGCGTCGAGCTGGAGGCCCACCAAGATCGGGTTGTGGTCCGAGGACCGCCACTGGTCCGCGGAGTACAGGTCCTCGGCCACGTAGTTGTGGCGCGAGTACTCCAGGGCCACGGATTCGTTCGCGTTGATCATCCAGATGTCCTGGCCGGTGATCGCCGTCGCCGCCGACGGCGAGGCGTAGATCCCGTCCAGGCTGCCGACGGCGCCGCCGAACGCGTACGAGTACTCGCCCGTGAGCGCGCCCTGCGAGACGTACCCGGCCGCCTCGAGCACGCGGATCGGGTCCTCCTTCTCGTAGGCGTTGAAGTCGCCCATCAGCAGGACGCGGTCGGTGCCGGTCTCGGCCTTCATGCGCTCGGCGAAGGCCACGAGGGCCTCGGCCTGGCCCACGCGGTCCGCGTTGTACGCGCCCTGGCCGTCGCCCGCGTCCACGTTGCCCCCGGTCGCACCGGAGCCGCCCTTGGACTTGAAGTGGTTGGTGATCGCCACGAACTCGGTACCGGCCGCCCCCTCGGACGTGCCGTCGGCGGCGCGGAACAGCTGCGCCATCGGCTCGCGTGCGTTGTCGAAGTTCGTCTGGTCGTCCAGGATCACCGACTCGCCCACCGGGGTGACCTCGGCCGGCTGGTAGATGAACGCGGAGCGGATGACGTCCTCGTCCGCGAGCGCCGGGCGCTCGGCCGGGGAGGCGACGAAGGCCCAGCGCTGCTCGCCGGCCTGCGCGTTGAGGGCCTCCACGAGGTGGGCCAGCGCGTGGTCCCGGTCGAGGCCGAACTTCTCGGAGTTCTCGATCTCCTCGAGCGCGACCACCGACGTGTCGAGACCGTTGATCGCGGCCGCGATCTTCTCCTGCTGGCGGGCGAACGCCTCGGAGGTGTAGGCGCCGCGCGGCAGGCAGCCGTTCGTGGTGACGGGGGTGCCGGCGCGGTCGCGGTAGGCGCTGCAGCCGGCCACGTCCTGACCCAGGGTCGTGAAGTAGTTGAGCACGTTGAAGCTGCCGACGGTGACGTTGCCGCCGACCGCCTCGGGGGCGGCCTCGGCCGGGCGGGTGTCCTCGATCGTCACGGGCTGGACGGCGGCCGCCGTGGCGTCGGTGAGGTGGCCCAGCGGCTGGAAGGACCACGCGTCGAAGCGCCAGTCGAGGATGACTCCAGTGGTGAACTCCAGGCCCGCGCCCACGCGCACCGGCTGGTCCGCGTCCAGGTACGGCAGCGGGTTCTGGTTGCCCGGCGAGCGCATGAAGTTCGTGGTGGCCCCGTCGTCGAGCACGATCAGCTGCTGCGCGTTGGCGGCCGCGACGGCTTGTGCCTCGGCGCCGGGCCGGGCCACCGACGTCGGGTTGTCCAGCGGCGTGGTGCCGGGGACGATGCCGAGGGAGCCGTACTGGTTGAGGGAGTAGTTGTCCGTGACCGTCCAGTCGCCCTGCGGGGCGAGGACCATGCCCTCGAGGGCCTCACGGTCGGCCTCCTCCAGCGGGAACTCCGCCGGCGTGGGGGCCACGGCGCCGGGCTCGGCGACCGGCAGCACGCCGCCGGCGGCGACCTTGATCTGCGTGAGGCCGTAGTGCTCGGCCGCTTCGCCCGTGACCTGGACGTGGTCGCCGAGCGTCACGGAGCCGACCGTGTCCGGCGAGTACACGAACACGCCGTCGGAGGCGCCCGGGGTGGCGTCGGGGGTGTCGCCGCCGGTGCCGGCGGTCTGGATGTAGTAGCCGTCGTAGCCGCCCGTGGAGTACACGGCGGTGACGACGCCGGTGGTGGTCACCTGGCGCCCGGCGTACGGGGTGGCCGTGCCGGTGCCCTGGAGCTGGGCGATGGTGATCCGCTCGGCCGGGGTCGGCTGCGGCTCGGGCTCCGGGGTCGGCTCGCCGCCGGTGGCGGCGGCGTTGGTCGGGGTGACCTGGTCGGTGACGGTGAAGTCGGCGCTGTTGTCGTCCGTGTCCACGCCGTTCGTGCGGGTGAGGGACTTCGGGTCCGAGTTGGCCGCGGGGGCGCCGGCGGCCGCCGTCTCGAAGGTGTTCGTGGCTCCGTAGCCGAGCACGTCCGCGACGCCCGGCACCTGGCCGGTCACCACGGAGCCGACCGGCAGGTCCGTCACGGTGCCCGCCTGGCGCGCGAGCACGATCGTGCCCTTGGTGCCCGCGGGGTTGAACGCCCCGCCGGCCACGAGGTCCGCCTGCGGCAGGGCCGCGCCCGCGGTGCCGTTGGAGCCGCCGGAGACCAGGAAGTGGCCCTTCGCGGGCACCGTGCCGGACAGCGCGACCGTGCCCTGGGTCGCGGCCGTGCCGGCGGCGGAGCGGTACTGCAGGGACCAGCCGTCGAGGCTGATCGGCTGGTCGGTGGGGTTGTAGAGCTCCACGAACTTGTGGGTGTACACGGCGTTCGCGGAGCCGCCGTTGGTGTACGCCTCGTTGATGACGAGGGAGTCGCCGGCCGGGCTGGCCTGGGAGGGCAGGGCCACGGCGGGGGCGAGCAGGGCCAGGGCGGCGGTGGTCACCGCGGTGCGCGCGGCGAAGCGGGGCAGGGGGATCATGTCGTCCTCGGTCTCGTTCTCGATGGGTCAGCGGGGCAGGCCCGCGGCGGTCAGCCAGGCATGGGCGGAGAAGACGGGGTGCGTGGCGGCGCCGCGCTGCACGCCGCGGCCCTTGCCCGGGTGGTCCTCGCCCTTCACGCGGCCCTTGCCGGGGTGGTCGGCGCCCTTGTCATGGCCCTTGCCATGACGGGCTGCTCCGGCTCGGTGGGGGTCGGGGCCGCGGTGACCTCGAGGGCATGGCGCACCACGGTCGTGCTGCCGTCGGCGTAGCGCACGGTCATCACGAGCTCGCCCGTGCCCGCGGCGGCGGGGGCGGTGATCCCGGAGAGCGTGACGGTCTCGGAGCCCGCGGGGACGGCCACGGTGCCCAGGGCGGTCTCGGTGCCGTCGGCCGTGCGGAAGGCGACGTCGACCGCGGTCGCCGCGGGGGCGCCGTCGGAGTCCACCACGAGGTCCCCGAGGGTCAGGCCGACGGCCTGCCCGGCCTCGACCGAGGCGGGGGCGTCGGTGACCGGCACGCCGTTCTTGCCGAAGTCCGGGGCGACGGCGCCGTGGGCCGCGTCCTGGGCGCGGGCGTAGTCCGTGATCGCCTGGGAGTCCAACAGGCCCATGTTCACGAAGTTCTGGCGGCCGGTCGCGAAGGCGGTGTAGCCGTCGGGGGCCTTGGTCGGGTCCCCGAGCGTCGTCCAGGTGTCGTCGGCCAGGAACGACTGGCTGGCCACCGTGTACATGCGGTCCGCCTGGAGCGGCTCGCCGTCGATCCACACGCCGGTCACCTTGTCCCCCTGCGGGCGGGACTCGTCGTAGGTCCAGGTCAGCTCCTCGGACCAGCCGAGGGTGAACTTGCGCACGTCGTTCCGCCAGTTCTCCTCGAGGGCCAGCTTGATGGAGGAGCCCGGGATGTCGAAGTAGGTGATGGTGTTGCCGAACGGCGCCATGTCGAGCAGCTCGCCCAGGGTGAGGCGACCGACGAGGTCGGCCGGCTTGGCCGGGAACGCGCCGCCGTCGGTGAAGCGGTCCGTCAGCAGCTCGGAGCGCAGGCCGCCGGGGTTGGTCACGCCGAGGTCCACCTCGGGGTTCGCCTGCTCGGCGGCGTGCTTGACGGCGTCGCCCACCCAGGTGCCCAGGGTGGTCTCGGCGGCGCGCGTGCCGCCGGCCTTCCAGGAGCCGCCGGCGTCGATGAGCTTCTGGTAGTCGGTGGTGATGGAGGCGGACAGGTCGGCCACGACCTCGCCCTGCAGGTCCTCGAAGACCGCGACGGCCTCCTGCTCGATCGCGTACACCTGGGCGGTGACGGGGGATTCCGCGGCGGCCTCGGCGGGGGCCTGCGTGGACCGGGCCAGCAGGCGCGGGGTGAGCCCGGTGACCTCGCCGTCGGCGCCCACGGTCAGCTCGACGGCGGCCAGGTGGCTGCCGGAGGCGCCCGCCTGGATCACGGGGCGGTGGGCGCCGCCGGCCGTGGTGTCGTACTGGTAGAGCTGGTGGGTGTGGGCGTTGAAGATGACGTCCACGGCGGAGGAGGTCTCGCCGACGATGCGGTCGAACTCGGCCCGGGCCGCCCGCTCGGCGGCCAGCTCGCCCGCCCCGGCGGCGCCGTCGTGGTACGAGGCCACGATCACGTCGGCGGCGTCCTGGGCCTCCAGCTCGTCCGCGACCGCGTTCACGGCGGCGACCTCGTCGAGGACCTCGTTGCCCTTCAGGCCCGCGCCGGTGGTGGTCGCGTACAGCTCGTTGGGGGAGGCGCCGATGACCGCGACGCGCACGCCGTCGACGTCGAAGACGGCGTGCGAGGTGAGGACGGGCTCCTTGCTCGTCGGGTCCACCAGGTTGGCGGAGAGCACCGGGAACTGGGCCCGGGACTCCACACGGCCCTGCAGGTCGTCCAGGCCCTTGTCGAACTCGTGGTTGCCGGCGGTGAGCGCGTCCAGGCCGAGCGCGTTCATCACGTCGATCGTCGGGTTGTCCTGCTGCACGTTGGACACGGACTTCGAGCCACCGATCAGGTCGCCGGCGCTGGTCAGCAGCGTGGAGCCGGCGCCGTGCTCGGCCTCGAACGCGGTGCGGTAGTCCTCCACGGTGTCCGCGAACTGCGTGCCGATGTAGTCCGCGGACAGCGCGCCGTGGAAGTCGTTGAAGGACAGGATCGAGATGGTGGTCTCGTCCGCGGCGGCCGTCTCGACGGCCAGGGCGGGCGCCGCGCTCGCGGGCGCGAGGACGAGGACGGTGCAGGCGGCCGTGGTGACGGCACGGCGGCGGAACAGGCTGGGCATGGCTCTCCCCGGGATGCGTGATGACAGAGGTGCGCCGCCGGTGGACGGCGGGGTGACGCGGGGAGTCCATCACATCCAGGTGGCCTCCAGGTGAACGAGAGGCGGCGGGCCGTCCGGCCCGCCGCCTCTCGTCGTGTGCACGCGGATGGTGAGGGATTCGAACCCTCGGCACGGGGTCACCGCGCACCGGTTTTCAAGTTCCGCCGGGCACGTAGTCATGCGGATTCTGGCGTGTCACGGCGTCCACGATTTGGCATGATTCCGCGGTTCCCGTGCCCGTGCGTGCCGTTCCGTGGTGCTCCGTACCCGTGCGTGTGGCCACAGATTGGCCACACGTGGCCACGCCTGGCCACAGGGTGGCCGGTTGAGCGGGGACCGGGCCGCGAGCGCGGCCGGGGCGTCGTGTTCGGGGGGTGTCTACTGGACGCCCCCTCGAGGTCGTGCCGCCGGCTGTGCTGGGGTACTCGCTGCACGAGTACCCATTGCGGCGAGGGCGGCGGGGAAGGGGGTCGGTAGTGCCGACGCCCTGCGGGAGTAGCGCGGGGAGGGTGTCAGCAGTGCTGACGCCCTTGGAGAGCGGCGCGGGGAGAGGGCCGGCGGGACGGGGGAGAGGTCGCGTGATGCGTTACGTCCCTGGGGGTGGCGTAACGCGAAACGTTACGGCCCCAGGGCGTGGGGAGAGAGATGACTACCGGGCGGAGTCAGGGCGGCCGCTGATCGTGAAGATCAGAACCCCCCTATGGCGGGGTCACCAGTCGCGGACGGTGGTGGCGGCCTTTGCCATGCGCGCGGCGGTGGCGTTCGCCTGGCCGGCGCGTCGGTTGCAGGTGCGGTGCGAGGGGCCGATGTACTCGGCCCGGTCGTCGGAGTGGTCCAGCTCCCAGAGTGCGCCGGGAGCGATCGGCTCACCGCAGCGTGCGCAGAGGGCCTGGCCGGATTCCACGAGTGGCCGGTACCGCTCGCGCGTGCGTTGGTGTGCGGAGCCGTAGCCGCGGGCGGCTGTGCTGCGCAGTGTCACGGGTGCCTCCTCGTGGTGGTTGTGGTCGGCCCCGGCACCGTGTGGTGCCGGGGCCGGTGTGTGGCGCTGGGGAGTCTCGGCGGCCGCGCAGTGCGCGGAGGATAGCCCGCTCGTCCCCATCGGTCCGCGTCCCGGTCAAGCAGCTTCAGGAGAGCGTCGGGGGCGGTGACGTTGACGCCGGCCGCGCCGTCGTGGGCGCGGGGTCTGGTGGGCGGCCGCGTGGGGCTCACGCGGCCGCCGTGGGTCAGGCGGTCAGGTCCACGGAGACGAACGCGGCCGGCCGCTGCACGGCCAGGCCGTAGCGGCCCTCGAGGCGGAACTGTGCGGTGTTCTTCTGGAAGTGCTCGCCGCCGGCGTCCACGTGGAGCGTGGCCTCCTGGCGGGTGAGCAGCCGGGCTGCGGTCCAGTCGGCCAGGACGGCCGAGCCCTGCGGGACGGCGGTGGAGGCGACGCGGGGCAGGTTCCACAGGCCGGTGGTGCCGGCGGAGGTGCCGGGGCCTCCGAGCAGGAACGCGCCGTCGCCGGCCGTGCCCTCGCGCAGCAGGTCGAACGCCTCGGCGTCCACGGGGTTGAGCGCCCACGCGGTGGGGGTGATCCCGTAGACCTGGAGCTTGGTGAGCGCCTGGCGGGTGGTCTTGAACAGGTCGCCGGCCCACGCCTGGGCCTGGATGCCGGAGGTGTGCAGGATGCCGGTGAAGTTCTCCCCGGTGCCGTTGCCGTTCAGGGCCTGGGCCTGGAGTTCGTCCTCCAGGCCGTTGGCCATCTCCGTGGCCAGGAACGTGCCGAGGCTCGCGTCGTCGTGGAAGTAGCGCTGCGGCACGGGCTCGGACAGGTGCGCGATCACGCGGTATCGGCCCTCGACCTCCTCGAGCGTGTAGAGCGAGGTGGGCTTCTGCGCGCCGTCCGGCACGGGGGCGGCGTTGTTCTCCCGCACGGTCTGGCGGAGGAACGAGTACGTGTTGCCGCGGCCGTCACCGTCGCCGTAGACGAGGCTGCCGGCGTGGTGCTCGGCGGTCTCGTAGGTGTACGCGGCGTTGCCGTCGCTGGTGCCGGTGCCGCCGCGCAGCAGGTCGAGGATCGTCCGGGGCTCGGACGGCATGGCCACGACCTCGGGGCTGATCGGGTCCGGGACGCCGATGGTGCCGGAGACGAGGGCCTTGATGCCGGCGCGTTCGGTGCCGGCGGCGGTGCGGACGGACTTCAGGGCGGTTGCGCCCCACTCGGCGCGGGACTTCAGGGCGGTCATGGGCGATCCGTTCGGGGAGGTGGTGGAGGTGGTGCGAGCGCCGCCGACCTCGGCGGCCAGGGCCTTGGCCTGGGCCGTCACGTCGCGGTCCTTGTCGTCGGCCTTGAGCTGCGCGATGAGCTCGCGGCCCTTGGCCATGTGCTGGTCGTACTCGGCGCGCTCGGCGTCGGTGAGGGTGCGGCCCTCGCGGTCGGCCTTCTCGGCGATCTCGCGGGCGGTGCGTGCGGCGGTCTGCGCGTCGGTCTTGAGCTGGATGCGGTGATGCTCACGGAGCATGGTTGTCCTCCATCGGGACGGCGGCCAGGGGGGCCGCGGGGGGCAGGGTGGACCCTCTCGGCTCTGGTGAGACGCGCACGGGTGCGCGGAGCGGTGAGGGGGTGATGCCAGGGCCGTCTAGTCGCCCTGCGGTGCAGCCAACGGACCGGTCTCTCACGGCTGGCAGGCTGTCTGCCTACGCCTCGCGGTCCCGGCGGTGACGGGGCGGGCTCCTCCGACTTACCACGTGGGCCTCGTCGTTGGCCGGCCCCCCGGCGGGGGACGCTTGCGCTACGCCGTAGCTTAGCACGCCCCCCGGCCGAGGTCCGCGAGCGCGGGTCATCCGGTGAGCGTGTCCGCCTCGGGGGCGGTGCCGGTGATGATGCGGGCCAGGGCCAGGACGGTGCCGCGCAGCTCGTCGGCGTCCATGCCGGCCAGCAGTCGGGCCAGGCCGTCGCCGTCGTCGTTGGTGAGTGCCTGGACGATGGCGTTGGCGTCGGCGTAGCGGGCGGCGGTGGCGCGTAGCAGGGCGCGGTGCTCGGGGTTCATGGTGGGGGTCCTCTCGGGTCAGGCGGCCGCGGGGCCGTCGTCGTGGGGGTGGTGCTCGGCGGCCAGGGCTCGGGCGGAGCGCTCGAGGTCGGGGACCGTGCGGCCGCGGATGCGGGAGACGGGCACGCCGTACCGGGCCGCGAGCGCGCGGCGGGCGAGGTCGAGGCGGTGCAGCTGCACGGGCCGGACCGGGGCGGCGGCGCCGATGGGCTCGGGGGCGGGGCCGCGGCGGCTCATGCCGGCACCTCCTCGGCCTCGTCGTGGTCCTCGTGGTCCTCGGCGTCGGGGACGGCGAGGAACGGGGCGAGCTGGCGGACCTGCGTGGCGGCCTCAACGAGCATGTCCCGGGTCTGCTGGTAGTGGCTCGCTGTCGGGCTGGCCACGTCGCGGACGGTGCGCACGTAGGCGAGGACCCCTAGCGCGGTCTCGAAGTCGGACACGGTGGGCGGCTCGGCCGACGTGAACGGGTAGGCGGTCATCTCGGGGGCGGTCATCGGGGGTTCCTCCTC
>NZ_JABFBA010000030.1:43841-58398 GCF_017168445.1 Micrococcus sp. KRD026
CACCCCGGCACCCCCCGCCGCGGCCTCGTCAGCCGCGCCCCTCCGCCTGGCCGTGGTGGACATGTCCGGCACGTCCATCGTGGAGCACGGGCTCCAGGACACGGTGTTCGCCCGCACGTTGGACCAGCACGGCGTCCCGGCGGGCACCCCGGAGCACGACGACGCCGCGCGGCGGTTCCGTGCGCTCCGGCCCACCTCGCGCACGGCCGTGTTCCCCCGCGTGTTCGCCGACCGGGCGGTGGCCGCGGCGGCGACCCGCACGTTCGAGGCGACCTTCGACGCGCTGCTGGCCGAGCACGGCGTCCAGGCCGTCCCGGGTGCGGAGGAGGCGCTCGTCCGCCTGCGCGCCCTCGGCCTGCACGTGTGCCTCTGCACCGGCTACGCCCGCCACACCCAGAACATGATCCTCGAGTCGCTGGGGTGGATGGGCCTGGCGGATCTCAGCCTCTCCCCGGACGACGCCGGCCGCGGCGTCCCCTACCCGGACATGATCCTCACCGCCCTGCTCGGTCTCGACCACGACGACGTCCGCAGCGTCCTCGTGGTCGGGGACACCGCGGAGGACATGACGGCCGGGCGCCGCGCGGGGGCCGGACTCGTGGTCGGCGTGCGCACGGGTCGCGACGCGGACGACGTCCTGCTGGCGGCGGGCGCGGACCGGGTGGTGCCGGGCCTGGCCGACGTGCCGGACCTGGTGGTCCGCACCCGCTGAGCCGGCGCCGGCCCGCCCCGCGCGGCCGCTCAGCGACGTCGCGGGGTGCGCACCCGGCGGGGCAGCAGCGCCAGCATCATGGCTTCGAGGGCCAGCTGCTCCGGCACGTTGGCGGCGATGCGCTCCCGGGCCGTGGTGACGGCGTCGATCCGGGCGAGCACCTCGGCCGAGTCGCCGGCGGTGCCGCGGGCGTACGCCTCGATCTCGTCCCGACGGTGCTCGTTGATGAGCTCGCCGTCGGCCCCCAGCTGCACGCGCAGCACGTCCCGGAACAGGCCCATGACGTCGATCATGGCCCGGTCCAGCGAGTCCCGGACGGCGCGGCGCCGCCGGCGGGTCTGGTCCTCCTCGAGCCGTTTGACGTGGTGGCGGAGCTTGGGCGGGACGGGCTCGCCGGGCTCGAGGCCCAGGGAGCGGCGCAGTGCCTCGAGCTCCTCGGCGTCCCGGGCTTCGGCGGCGGACTCGGCCTCGGCCTTGGACACCTCGGCCAACGTGGCGGCCAGGGCCATCGCGTCGGAGACGGCGGTGGCCTGGAGCGGCAGGGAGAGGATGCGCTCGCGGCGTTCGAGGGCCTCCGGGTCCCGCGCGAGGCGGCGGGCCATGCCCACGTGCGACTGGGAGATCCGGGCGGTGGTGAGCGCCGTCTCGCGGTCCAGCCCGTCGCGGCGGTGCAGCAGCTCCGCCACCTGCTCCACGGCGGGGATGCTCAGCGTGATCAGCCGGCAGCGGGAGCGGACGGTGGGGAGCACGTCCGCGGGGGACGGGGTGCACAGCATCCAGATCGTGCGGGCCGGCGGCTCCTCGATGGCCTTGAGGAGCACGTTCGTGGCGCGCTCCGTCATGCGGTCCGCGTCCTCCATGAGGAAGATCCGCCAGCGCCCGGTGGCGGGGGTGGACTGGCCGGCCTCCACGAGGGCGCGGACGTCCTCGATCCGATAGCTCACCGCCTCGGTGGCCAGCACGGTCACGTCCGGGTGGGTGCCGCCGAGGACGGTGCGGCACGCGTGGCACTCGCCGCAGCCGCGCGCCGCCGGGTCCGCGACCTCGCACTGCAGGGCCGCGGCGAACGCACGCGCCGCCGTCGACCGGCCGGAGCCGGGCGGGCCCGTGAACATCCAGGCGTGGGTGGGACGGTCCTCGGCCGCGGCGCGGCGCAGCTGGGCCACCGCGGCCTCCTGGCCCGCGAGGTCCGCGAACACGGCGGGGGCGGGGGCCGTCATCGGTCGGCCGCCTGGGCGGTGACGCGGGCCAGCGCGCGGGCGGTGAGCTCCTGCGGCGGCAGCGCGCCGTCGAGCACGAGGTACCGCTCGGGCGCGGCCGCCGCGCGCGCGAGGAAGGCGGCGCGCAGGGCCTCGTGCCGGTCCGCCGTCTCCCGCTCCATGCGGTCGGGGGTGCCCTCGCCCCCCGCCGCGCGCCGGTCACGCCGGTCCGCGGCGGTGGCCGCGTCCACGTCGATCAGCACCGTCAGATCGGGGACGAGGCCGTCCGTGGCCCACTCGTTCAGGGCGGCGATCCGCGCCTCGCCCAGCCCGCGCGCCGCGCCCTGGTAGGCCACGGACGAGTCCACATACCGGTCCGTGACGACGACGGCGCCCCGGGCCAGCGCGGGGCGCAGCGTGCGGACGGCGTGGGCGGACCGGGCCGCGGCGAACAGCAGCGCCTCGGTGCGGGGGTCCACGGGGGCGTGCCCGGGGTCCAGCAGCAGCTCTCGCAGCGTCTCGCCCAGGTCCGAGCCGCCGGGCTCGCGCGTGAGCACCACCTCGTGGCCCGCGGCGCGCAGGGCCTCGGTCAGGGCGCGGGCCTGGGTGGACTTGCCGGATCCGTCCGGTCCCTCGACGGCGACGAACAGGCCGCGATGCTCGGTCTGGGTGCTCACGCCTCGAGCCTAGACGCCGCCCCGGACGGGGAGGGAACCCGGCCGGGCCGACCGCCTAGACTGACCGGCATGAGCGCCCCCATGCACTTCGCCCTGCTCGTCGACCACTGGCTGTTCCGCGTCCTGGCGATCGCCGCGCTCGGGCTCGAGGTCTGGGCGCTGGTGGACGTCGTCCGGCGCCGCCCCGACGACTTCGCCCGCATCGGGGGCCGGGACAGGAGCTTCTGGCTGATCCTCACCGGCGTCGCCGCCGTCGTCGGGCTCCTCGGCGTGCTCGCCGGCGGCGGGATGGGCATGTTCGGCCTCGTGGCCGCGTGCGTGGCGTGCGTCTACCTCGCCGGCCCCCGCCAGGACATGGGCCCGGCCCTGCGCCGCTGAGGGTCCCGCGCCGTCGGCGCCGCCCTCATGACGACGGCGCCACCGCCGCCCAGCGCACGCTCAGCTCCCCGCGCCGCCACTGGTGCGGGCCGCCCAGCACGGGCCAGCCCGCCGCGCGGAGCGTGCCGACCGTCGCCAGCCACCGCTGCCGCGTCCCGTAGGCCGCGAGCGGGGCGTGCGCGGCCCACGCGGCGTCGGCCTCCGCCAGGAGCCGATGGACGGGCTCGCCGGGTACGTGCCGGTGGATGAGGACCTTCGGCAGGCGCGCCGCCACGTCCGAGGGGCGGGCGAAGGACCCCAGCCGGAGGGCCACGGTCAGGCTCGCGGGCCCGTCCCGACGCAGGTCCACCCAGGCCGCCCGCCGGCCGTCCTCGGAGCAGGTGCCCTCCACGAGGACGCCGTCGTCGGCGAGCCCCGCGCACAGCAGGGACCAGATCGCGGGCACGTCCTCCTCCCGGTACTGGCGCAGCACGTTGAACGCGCGCACCACGGTGGGCGGCCGCGGCACGGGCAGCTCGAAGCCGCCGACCGCCCAGGTGACCCCCGGCAGGCCGCCGGCCCGCTCCCGGGCCCGGGCCACCCGAGCGGGGTCGATCTCGAGGCCCACCAGCTCGAGGGCCGGGTTCTGCACGCGCAGCCGCTGGGCCATCTCGACGGCGGTCACCGGCTCCGCGCCGAAGCCCAGGTCCACGGCCAGTGGGCGGGGCGTGCGCCGCAGCAGGGGGCCGTGCACGTCCGTGAGCCAGCGGTCCACCCGGCGCATCCGCTGCGCCGCCGTCGTGCCGCGGGTGATGTGGCCCTGCGGGCCCCGGGCGGGGCCGGGGCCGGGCGTCGTGCGCGCGCGCAGCCGCCGGGCCTTCTCCACCATGGGCTCCAGCGTAGGGGAGCGGCGGGACGGGTCCGCCTAGGATGGTGACATGGCGAACACCACGTACACGCTGGTCCTGCTGCGGCACGGTCAGAGCGAATGGAACGAGAAGAACCTGTTCACCGGCTGGGTGGACGTCCCGCTGACCGAGAAGGGGCGCGCCGAGGCCGCCCGCGGCGGTGAGCTGCTGGAGGCGGAGGGCATCCGCCCGGACGTGGTCCACACGTCCCTGCTCAAGCGCGCCATCACCACGGCCAACCTGGCCCTCGAGGCCGCGGACCGCCAGTGGATCCCGGTCAAGCGCAGCTGGCGCCTGAACGAGCGCCACTACGGCGCCCTGCAGGGCAAGGACAAGGCCCAGGTGAAGGAGGAGTTCGGCGAGGAGCAGTTCATGGTCTGGCGCCGGTCCTTCGACACCCCGCCGCCCGCCCTGGACGACGACTCCGAGTTCTCCCAGATCGGCGACGAGCGCTACGCGGACCTGGGCAAGGACGCCCCCCGCACCGAGGCCCTCAAGCAGGTCATCGACCGCCTGCTGCCCTACTGGGAGGAGCAGATCCTGCCCGACCTCAAGGCCGGCAAGACCGTGCTGATCGCCGCGCACGGCAACTCGCTGCGCGCCCTGGTCAAGCACCTGGACGGCATCTCGGACGAGGACATCGCGGGCCTGAACATCCCGACGGGCATCCCGCTGGTCTACGAGCTGGACCAGAACTTCAAGCCGATCACCGCGAACGGCCGCTACCTCGACCCGGAGGCCGCCGCCGCCGGCGCCGCCGCCGTGGCCGCCCAGGGCTCCGCGCACTGACGCGTCCGACGACGACGGGCCGGGACCCCGCCGGGGGCCCGGCCCGTGGCGTCGGGGACGGTCAGGAGCCGGTGGCGTCCGGGCGGTGGGTCGCCCACTCGCCCGTGACGAGGTAGCGCACCTTGGCGGCCACGGACAGGCCGTGGTCCGTGAACCGCTCGAGGTAGCGCGAGGCCAGCGTGACGTCCGTGGTGGTGGCCGGCGTCGCGCTCCAGTCCGGGGCGGCGATCGCGCGGAAGACGGACAGGTGCAGCGCGTTGACGTCCTCGTTGAGGGCGTCGATCCGGTCCCCGTGCGCCAGGTCCTGGGTCTCGAGCAGCAGGACGACCTCCTCGGCCACCTCCACGGCGGCGTCGCACATCGCGGTGATCACGGTCCGGACCTGTTCCGGGATGACGTGCTCGGGGTAGCGCAGCCGGGTCAGCTGGGCCACGTGGCGGGCGAGGTCGCCCATGCGCTCGAGCGAGGAGCTCATCCGCAGCGTGGCGACGACGGTGCGCAGGTCCGTGGCCACGGGCGCCTGCAGCGCCAGGATGCGCACGGCCTGCTCGTCGAGGGACTCCTGCAGCTGGTCGATCCGCGCGTCCTCCGAGATGACCCGTTCGGCGCCGTGCACGTCGGCCGCCTCGAGGGCGGCCTGCGCGTCCATCATGGCGCGGTGCACGAGGCGGGCGATCTCGGTCAGGTCGCGGCCCAGCCGTTCGAGGTCGGCTCGGTAGAGCTCGCGCATGGTCTCCTCTCCCCGGCGACGCCCGTGCGCCGCCGACCCCGACTCCCCGGGGCAACGGTCCACCCTGGCAGGGCAAGATGAACGGCCCATGAACGCCGATCGTCCGGCGTCTGGCGGGGCCGGGGCAGCCCGTCTCCGGGCCGCCAGAGGCTAGTCTGGTGCCGTGGATCCCGTCATCATCGGCCTGCTGTGCGGAGCGGTCGGACTGTTCACCGGAGTGGCCTCCATGCTGGCCTTCCGGGCGTCCGAGCGCTCGCGGACGGTGGACCTGACGGTCGGCGAGCCCACCCTCGCCCCGGGCGCCGCCGAGGTCCTCTCCGTGGTCGGCCGCGCGTACGCGGTGGTGGACGACGTCGACGGCGTGGTGCGCGCGAACCCCGCGGCCTACGCCCTGGGCCTCGTGCGGGGGCACTCGCTCGTCCAGGACCAGCTGCGCGAGCTCACGCGGACCGTGCGGGCCGACGGCGTCATCGTCGAGCGCCGCATGGAGCTGCCCCGAGGACCCCTCGGGCAGTCGAGCCTCGTCGTCGAGCTGCGCGTGGCCCCGCTGGACGAGGAGTACATCCTGATCCTGGCCGACGACCGCACGGACGTGACCCGCACCGAGGCCATGCGCCACGACTTCGTCGTCAACGTCTCGCACGAGCTCAAGACGCCGGTGGGCGCCATCTCCCTGCTCTCCGAGGCCATCGGCGACGCCGCGGAGGACGAGGAGGCGGTGCGTCGCTTCGCCGCACGCCTGGGCGTCGAGTCCCGCCGGCTCTCGGCCCTCGTGCAGGACATCATCGAGTTCTCCCGGCTGCAGGCCAAGGACGTGGTCCAGGACGGGGGGCCCGTGGACCTCAACGCCGTCGTCGCCGACGCCGTGGACCGCCTGCGCCTGACCGCCGAGGACCGCGGCATCGCGCTGCGCGTGGGCGGCCGCGTGGACGCGGTGGTGCACGGGGACCAGGACCAGCTGATGACCGCGGTGCGCAACCTGGTGGACAACGCGGTGCGCTACTCCCCGGAGGGCACCACGGTCGGCATCGGCCTGAGCTCCGTGGACGGGCTCGCGCAGGTCACCGTCACGGACCAGGGCATCGGCATCAGCCCGGAGGAGCAGGAGCGGGTCTTCGAACGCTTCTACCGCGTGGACGCGGCGCGGTCGCGTCAGACGGGCGGCACGGGCCTGGGGCTGAGCATCGTCAAGCACGTCGTCATCAACCACGGAGGGGAGGTCACCCTCTGGTCCCAGCCGGGCCGCGGGTCGACCTTCACCATCCGCCTGCCCGAGTGGGGGGACGGTGTCGCCGTCGACGGCGCGCCGGGTGCCGCCCACGTCACCGAGCGGCGCGGTCACCGGGTGACCGCCTCGGCCGCACCCCCGACCCGGAAGGAGACGAGCGCATGAGCCGCATTCTGATCGTGGAGGACGAGGAGTCGTTCAGCGACCCCCTGTCCTACCTCCTGGAGAAGGAGGGGTTCGAGGTCACCGTCGCCGCCGACGGCAACGAGGCGCTGAGCGTCTTCGAGCGCGACAGCGCGGACCTGATCCTCCTGGACCTGATGCTCCCGGGGATGTCCGGCACCGAGGTGTGTCGTCAGGTGCGCCAGCGCTCCAACGTCCCCGTGATCATGCTGACCGCGAAGGACTCGGAGATCGACAAGGTCGTCGGCCTCGAGCTCGGGGCGGACGACTACGTGACCAAGCCGTACTCCTCGCGTGAGCTGGTGGCCCGCGTCCGCGCCGTGCTGCGCCGTCAGGGGGAGCAGGAGGAGCCGATGTCGGCGACCATCAGCGCCGGCCCCGTGCGCATGGACGTCGAGCGGCACGTCGTCTCCGTGGACGGCGAGCAGGTGTCCCTGCCGCTCAAGGAGTTCGAGCTGCTGGAGATGCTGCTGCGCAACGCCGGGCGCGTGCTCACCCGCGGCCAGCTGATCGACCGCGTGTGGGGCTCCGACTACGTGGGGGACACCAAGACCCTCGACGTGCACGTGAAGCGCCTGCGCTCCAAGATCGAGCCCGATCCCTCGAGCCCCCGCTACCTCGTCACGGTGCGCGGCCTGGGCTACAAGTTCGAGGCCTGACCGGCGCGCTGCACCCGGGACGACGACGGCCCCGGCTCCACCTCGCGGTGGGGCCGGGGCCGTGGCGTGCCGGGCGCAGGCCCGGCGGAGGTCAGTGCTCCTCGCCGTAGTGGTGGGTCTCCTCGTGGAGGTGCCCGACGAGATCCTCCTCCGAGGGCTCGACTCCCTCGGGGAGCAGGTCACGGTACTGCTCCTGGGTGGCGCTCAGCAGCGGGACGGCCAGGTCGGCGGTGCCGCCGTTGCCGGAGACGGTCACGGGCAGGTTCTCGCCGACCCACACGCCCTCGCGCTCCAGGACGGTCGTGTTCGCCTCGTCTTCGAGCTTGCGGCTCTCGCCGGCGGGGACCTTCAGGGTCGCGGAGCCGCCGCCCTCGGCCTGGAAGGTGTAGGTCTGATCCTGGCCGGAGGTGTTCTCCACGGTGCCGATCAGGCGGGCGGGGCCCGACTCGCCGTCGCCGACGAGGGCGAGGTTGCGGTAGCTCAGGAAGTCCTGCTCCTGGCCGTTGATGCCGTCCGAGGGGGAGTACTGGATGGCGGTGGCGATCGGGCTCACGGCGGAGCAGCCGGTGGCGCCCAGCAGGGCGACCGCGGCCAGCGCACCTGCGGCGAGGTGGCGCCGGGCGGGCCGGGATGCGTTCTTCACAGAGGTCTCCTCAGGTGCGATGACGTGCTCAGGAGCCCCGAGGCAGGGGTCCTGCCAGGTCAGGCTACCGCATCCCGGGACGCCGGCCGGCCCGTGGCGCCGGGTCGTCCACTATCACATCCGGAGGCCGACGATGTGACGGCGCGCGCGGCATGACGAGGCCGCATGATAGAATGAGACGACTGAAAGGGGCACAACAACATGGTTTTTGAGGTCGGAGAGACCGTCGTCTACCCCCATCACGGTGCTGCGCGGATCGAGGAGATCAAGATGCGCACCATCAAGGGGGAGGAGAAGATGTACCTCAAGCTCAAGGTGGCGCAGGGAGACCTGACCATCGAGGTCCCTGCGGAGAACGTCGACCTCGTCGGCGTGCGTGACGTCGTGGATGCGGAGGGGCTCGAGCACGTCATGGAGGTCCTGCGCGCCGAGCACGTGGAGGAGCCCACCAACTGGTCCCGCCGCTACAAGGCGAACCTGGAGAAGCTCGCCAGCGGCGACGTCAACAAGGTGGCCGAGGTCGTCCGTGACCTGTGGCGCCGCGACCAGGACCGCGGCCTGTCCGCCGGCGAGAAGCGCATGCTCGCGAAGGCCCGCCAGGTGCTCGTGTCCGAGCTGGCGCTGGCCAAGAAGGTCACCGAGGAGGAGGCCGAGGGCCGCCTGGACAAGGTGCTCGAGGGCTGACGAGCAGCACACGACAGGGGAGGGGCCCGCGTCCACGACGCGGGCCCCTCCCCTGTCTCGTCCCCGGCCACGGCCGTCGCCGCCATGGGGGTCCCGGGCCACGGACCCCGGCGCGCTCCCTAGGATGAGGCCATGCCCACCGCCCTCGTGATCGCCGCCGCCGGCGCCGGCACCCGCCTCGGCGCCGGGCTGCCCAAGGCCCTCGCCCCCCTCGCGGACGGCCGCACCCTCCTGCACCACTGCCTGGAGTCCGTCGCCGCCGCGCGCGCCGCCGGGCTCGCCCTGGACGCCGTCGTGGTGCTCACCCCGCCGGTGGAGGCCGATGCCGGCCGCGTGGCCGCCGAGGTCGACGCCGGCCCGCGCCTGGACGTGCCCGTGCACTGCGTGCCCGGCGGCGCCGAGCGCGCGGACTCGGTCCGCGCCGGACTCACCGCGGCCTCCCGCGCTCTGGCCGACCTCGCCCCGGCGGGGGCGCCCCGCCGCGTCCTCGTCCACGACGCCGCCCGCGCGCTGACCCCGCCGAGCGTGTTCGGGGCCGTCACGGCGGCGCTCGAGACCGGCGTGGTCGCCGCGGTCCCGGGCCTGTCGCTGACGGACACCGTCAAGCAGGTCACCCCCGGACGGGGCGGCGTCGACGTCGTCGCGGCCACACCGGCCCGCGCCGGACTGCGCGCGATCCAGACGCCGCAGGGCTTCGATCTGGACACCCTGCTGGCGGCCCACGAGGCCGTGCGCACGGACCCCACGCTCGACGCCGCGGCGCTCACCGACGACGCGATGGTCATGGAGGCTGCGGGGCATGAGGTGGTGGTGGTGCCCGGCGACCCGGCCGCGTTCAAGGTCACCGCCCCCGCCGACCTCGACCTCGCCCGCCTCGAACTCGCCCGCCGCATCCCCCAGGAGGAGACTCCCATGGACCGGTCCTATCGCGTCCTGGGGTGGTGGGATGCTGGTTCATGGTTCGAGTTCCTTCCAAGGTGTTCGGGCTGAGGGCGTCCCCGCCGATGCCGGCAAGCTGCGCGGGGGCGCCCGTTGTCGTCTCTGGGGTGGTGGGGCGGGGCCTGCGTCGTCCGCGGCCGCCGCGCGATCCGCGAGCGCGGCGCGGGCGAGGGGTCGGGGTCTCGTCGTCAGGCGGCGTCACGGGGCTCCACCTCCCCGGCGAGGTAACGCTCCAGCTCCACGCGGGACACGAGGCGGCGCGTCCCGAGGCGGAGCACGCGGACGGGGAACTCGTCGCGCTGCACGAGGGCGTAGGCGAGGGATCGGCCGATGCCGAGCCGCTCGGCCGCGGCGGGGATCGAGAGGGTGGCCGGTTCGGGGGCGGTCTTCGTGGCGGTCATGCCAGCTCCTAGGTCGTACTGGGTTAGGACGTAACCCAGACGCTAGAGCATCCGCCCGCGTCCGCGCAAGTCCATTCGCTGTTCCGTCTAACCCGTTCCGTGTTAGCGTGTGCGTCATGCTTGAGGACGGCAACGTGTACATCGGGAGCAAGATCACTGAGGCGCGCGAGAAGCGCGGGTGGAATCAGGGCGCCCTCGCGGCGCAGCTGCAAGACGCCGGCCTCGCATGGCATCAGACCACCGTGTCCAAGGTGGAACGAGGGGAGCGGCCCGTGCGGGCCGTCGAGCTGCCCACACTCGCGCTGGTGCTCGGCCGCGACCCGTTCGACTTCCTCCCTGGCGGGCGCCTCGGCCAGCTGGTCAACGAGGCGGAGTACGGCATCGGAAGCGCGCGCATCGAGGCCGCGTCCGGGGCGCGGGGATACCTCCGTGCTGTCGCCGTGCGAGACGCCGTTGTCATGCTCTCGACGCTGAGCGGGGATGGCGGCGCGCGATTCGCTGTGGACTCCGACCCATTCGAGTTCGCCGGATTCCTCACGCGAGACGTGGAAACGGCCGCTCGGCGCGGCGGCTGGCGCGGACTCTGGCCGGAGGTGCTCGGGATGCTGGACACGCGGCTTGCAGACCGCGCTGCAGCGCTTGCAGAGGACCTGCGCCAGGGCCGGCCAGTGGAATGCCCTGAGTCCGTCCAGTGGTTGATAGACGATCTGTCCGCGGACTTCCCAGGTGCCGAACCGGTGACCGATGAGGACTTCAACGCCGTGGCGACGCAAGTGGCCATCGGCCAGATGTTCCCGGACGTCTACCCGGGAGTGGAGTTCAACGCCGACGTGACCGCCGACCCCGATTCGATGTGGGCGCGAGCGGTCGAGCTGCTGAACGCGGATGACGCGGGCGGGTGGGGGATCGAGGACTTCCCCATCATCGTGGCGCGCGAGGGCGGCGCATCGTGAAGGGCACCGTCTGGAAGCGCTGCCCGTGCCCGCCGGAGGACCTCCCGCGGGGCCGGGACGGGCGGGCACTCGCGTGCAAGCGGCGGCACGGGTCGTGGTCGTGGCGGCTGGACGCCGGCGCGGACCCGGTGACCGGGGCGCGGCGCCGGCCCTCCCGCGGCGGCTACCCAACGCGGGAGGCCGCGGAGGAGGCGCTCGAGGCCGTGGCGCGCGAGCTGCGCGCCGGTACCTGGACGGACGACGCGGCCGAAACGGTGGGGGAGTTCCTGGACCGGTGGCTCAGCCGGCGGGCGCCGGCGCTGAAGCGGACGACGGCGGACGCCTACCGGGGGCACGTCGAGCGGTACCTGCGGCCGGAGCTCGGGCACCTGCGGCTGCGGGACCTGCGGCCCTCGCACGTGTACGCGCTGCTCGAGGTCGTGGCCGGCACTCGCGACGACGTGCACGGGGAGCGTCCTGAGCGGCCACGGAGTGCGGCCACGGTCCATCGTGTGAGGGCCACCCTGCGCACGGCTCTGGCGGCTGCGGTGCGGGAGCGGAAGCTCTCGTGGAACCCTGCCCGGGATCTGGACATGCCGCGCGAGGAACGGGCGCAGGTGCAGCCGTGGACGCCGGCGGAGACAGGCGCGTTCCTGGACGCGCTGACGGACGCCGGGGAGCGCCTGGCGCCGCTGTTCCACGTCGCGGCCTATCTCGGGCTGCGCCGCGGCGAGGTCCTCGGGCTGCGCTGGTCGGACGTGGACCTCGTGCGGCGTCGGGTGCACGTGCGTCAGCAGGTCGTGCAGGTGGCCGCGGACGACGACGCCCCGGCGTGCCCGGGCTGCGGCCGCGTGCACCGGGGGATCGGATTCGCCACGCCCAAGACCGCGGACTCGGCCGGCGTCGTCCATCTGGACTCGGGGACGGTGGCCGTGCTCCTCGGTCAGCAGCTCGCGCAGGGCGAGGAACGCGCGGAGTGGGGCGAGGCCTACGCGGACCACGGCCTCGTGTTCGCACGGGAGAACGGGGACCCGCTGCGGCCCTCATGGGTCACGCGGCGGTTCGGGGAGCTGCAAGAGGGCGTGACGGTCCCGAGCGGGCCGAACGGGGCGCCCGTGGCGCTGCGCCGGGTCCGGTTCCACGATCTGCGGCACGGTGCGGCGTCCATGATGCTGGCCGCCGGCGTGGACCTGGCGATCGTCTCGAAGGTGCTGCGGCACTCCACGATCAAGCTCACCGCGGACACCTACGGGCACCTCCTCCCGGGCGTCGGGGAGGCGGCCGCGGACAAGCGCGCGGCCATGATCCCGCGGGCATCGTCCCGAACCGATGGCCACAGAATGGCCACAGATCGGCCCTGAGCGGGGCCGGGCAGACGAAACGGCGGGCCGTGTGGCCCGCCGTTTCCCTTGGAATCATGCGGATGGTGAGGGATTCGAACCCTCGGCACGGGGTCACCGCGCACCGGTTTTCAAGACCGGCTCCTTCGGCCGCTCGGACAACCATCCCGGGCCTGACCGCGACGGTGTGGGCCGCCGCGTCGAGGACCCACTCTAGCCCGTGGCCCGGCGGGCGGCCGGTGGCGAGTCCGGCCCCCGCGCGCGAGGATGGACCCTCGACCCCCGACCAGAGGAGGAGACCCCCATGGACGTCCCCGCACAGATGCGCGCCGTGCGATTCACCGGTGCCGGCGACAACGGCGTCGTCCGCGTGGGCCACGAGCCCGTGCCGGACCCCGGCCCGGGCGAGGTGCTGGTGCACGTGGCCGCCGCGGGTCTCAACCGCGCGGACATCGCGCAGCGCGAGGGCCGCTATCCGCCGCCGCGCGGCGCCTCCGAGATCCCCGGGCTCGAGGTCTCCGGCACCGTGGCGGCGCTGGGACCCGAGGCCGGGATGCCGGGGGAGGGGCGCTTCGCCGTCGGTGACCGGGTGTGCGCTCTCCTGGCCGGCGGGGGCTTCGCCGAGTACGTCGCCGTGCCGGCGGGCCAGCTCATGGCCGTCCCCGACGGCGTCGGCCTCGTCGAGGCGGCGGCCCTGCCGGAGGTCGCCTGCACGGTGCACTCGGCGCTCGTGGGCCGTGCGGGCGTGCAGGCCGGGGACCGGGTGCTCGTGCACGGCGCCACCGGCGGCATCGGCTCCTTCGCCGTCCAGTTCCTCGCCGCGCTCGGTGCACGGGTGCTGGGCACCGCCGGCGGCCCGGAGAAGGTGGCGCTCGGTCGGCGGCTGGGCGCCGAGCACATGTTCGACCACCGCGCCGCCGAGTCCGGTGCCTTCGCCCCGTGGGTCAAGGAGGTCACGGACGGCCACGGCGCGGACGTCATCCTCGACGTCGTCGGCGCCCCGTACCTGGCGCCCAACGTGTCCGCGCTCGCCCCCGAGGGACGCATCGTGACGCTCGCGGTCCAGGGCGGCGCCGTCCCGGAGGACTTCAACATCATGAAGCTGGTGGTCAAGCGCGGCTGGCTCACGGGGGCGACGCTCCGCTCCCGCTCGGTCGTGGACAAGGCCGGGATCGTGGCCGCGGCCGAACGTGCCGTGTGGCCCCTGGTGGCGGCGGGCCGCATCGACGCGAGCGTCGGGGCGTGCTTCCCGCTCGCCGAGGCCGCCGAGGCGTTCGACTGGTTCGACTCCGCCACCCGCACGGGCAAGGTCGTGCTCGTCACCGACCCCGCCGACGCGCGCCAGCCGTCCGGCGACCGCGCATGAGGGGGCCCTTCGCACGCTTCCGTCAGGAGCGTGCCGACGACCGCGAACTCGGCACGGGGCTGTGGCGCCGTGCCCACGACCGACTCGGCCGGGCCCTGGACCGCTACTGGCAGGTGCTGGAGGGCCAGCGGGGCACGGACGTGCTGAGCCCCGAGGAGCGCAACGGCGTGGTCCACGCCGGTAACGTCCTCACGGAACGGCTCCCCGCGGTCCGCGCCCTGTGCGTCCGCCTGCACCGGGACCACGAGGGCGACGGCGAGCACATCCCGGCCGAGGCCGCCGACGTCCACCGTGAGCTCTCCCGCGCCGCGCACGAGCTGGCCGCCACCGCCCAGGCCCTCGCCCTGTACCGGCTCGGTCAGGGTTCGGCGGAGTCGGTCGGCCGGCACGCCGAACGCACCCTCGGCCACCTGGACCGGGCGGAGGAGCTGGGAGCCGGGCTCTGACGGCGGCGCGCCCCGGAGGGCCGGCCCGGAGACGAGAGGACCCCGCCGCGTGATCACGCGGCGGGGCCCGGGGGAGCCCCCTGCCGGATTCGAACCGGCGACCTGCTCTTTACGAGGGAGCTGCTCTGGCCAGCTGAGCTAAGGAGGCACGTGACCGTGAACGGCCACGGCTGACGAGCATACCGGTTTCGCGGCCCCGATTCCACCGCGCGGCCGGGTGCGCGGGCCACCGGGTGTGGCCCGCCCCTTCCGCGGGTGTTCACCCCCAGGCCATGCCGCGGCCAGACGAGGACGGTTCCCTGGTGGGCACACACCGTCGACGGGAGACGCATGAGCCTGCCCCACGCCCCTCGCACCCCGGCAC
>NZ_JABFBA010000030.1:58498-70084 GCF_017168445.1 Micrococcus sp. KRD026
CGGCACCGACGTGCACGCGTGGGCACCCGAGGATGCCCCCCGGCCCCTGTGGCTCGGCGGCATCCACTGGCCCGGCGAGCGTGGCGTGGCCGCGACCTCGGACGGGGACGTGGCCGCCCACGCGGCGTGCAACGCCCTGCTCTCCGCCGCCGGCCTCGGCGACCTCGGGGCCGTGTTCGGCGTCGACCGGCCGGAGATGGCGGACGCCTCCGGCGCGGACATGCTCCGCGAGGTGCTGCGCCTGCTGACGGAGGCGGGCGTCGCCGTCGGGAACGTGGCGGTCCAGGTGGTCGCACCCCGGCCCAAGGTGGGCACGCGCCGCGCGGAGATGGAGGCCGCCCTCTCCGCCGCCCTCGGCGGGGCCCCCGTGTCCGTCTCCGCCGCCACCACGGACCGGCTGGGGTTCATCGGGCGCAGGGAGGGGCTGGTCGGGATCGCGACCGCGCTCGTCGTCCCCGCGGCCTGAGCCCGCGTCGGCGCACCGACTAGGCTGGCAGAGCCCCGTCAGGACCCCGCCCCTCCGGAAGGACCGCGCCCCCATGGCCCAGCGCTTCTACGACACCCGCACCGCGCAGATCCGGGACTTCGAGCCCCTCGTGCCCGGCGAGGCGTCGGTGTACTACTGCGGGGCCACGGTGCAGGGCATGCCGCACGTGGGCCACGTGCGCAGCGCGATCGTGTTCGACATCCTCATCCGCTGGCTCGAGGCCACCGGGCTGCGCGTCACCTCGGTGCGGAACGTGACGGACATCGACGACAAGATCCTCGACCGCTCGGCCGCCTCCCACGAGGCCGGCTTCGAGGCCTCGGACCTCTACCCGGCCCGCGAGCCGTGGTGGGGCCTGGCCTACCGGTTCGAGAAGGCGTTCGACGCCGCCTACCTCGCCCTCGGCGTCCGCCGTCCCACCTATGAGCCGCGCGCCACCGGCCACGTGCCCGAGATGTTCGCGCTCATCGAGCGCCTGATCGAGCGCGGCCACGCCTACCCCGCGCAGGACGGCTCGGGAGACGTCTACTTCGACGTCCGGTCCTGGGAGCGCTACGGCGAGCTCACCCGCCAGCGCGTGGAGGACATGCAGGACGCGCCCGACGCCGACCCGCGCGGCAAGCGCGACCCCCGCGACTTCGCCCTGTGGAAGGGCGCCAAGCCCGGCGAGCCCGCCACCGCCGTGTGGGAGTCGCCCTGGGGAGCCGGCCGCCCCGGATGGCACCTGGAGTGCTCGGCCATGTCCACGAAGTACCTCGGCGCCGAGTTCGACATCCACGGCGGCGGCCTGGACCTGCGGTTCCCGCACCACGAGAACGAGCTGGCCCAGTCGGCGGCCGCCGGGGACGGCTTCGCCCGCTTCTGGCTGCACAACGGGCTCGTCACCTACGGCGGCGAGAAGATGTCCAAGTCCGTGGGCAACACGATCTCCCCCGAGGAGATGCTCGGCATGGCCCGCCCGACGGCGGTGCGCTACTTCCTGGGGCAGGCCCACTACCGCTCCCAGCTCGACTACCGGCCCGGCGCCCTCGACGAGGCCGAGGCCGCCGTCGAGCGCATCGAGGGCTTCACGGCCCGCGCCCGCGCCGCCGGTGCCGTCCCGCCCGCTCCCGACGGGGCGCTCGCGGACCGCGTGCCCGCCGCCTTCCGCGCCGCCATGGAGGACGACCTCAACGTGCCCCAGGCGCTCGCGGCCCTGCACGAGGCCGTGCGCGCCGGCAACTCGGCGCTGGCCGGGCAGGACCTCGACGCCGCGGCCGCCCGCCTGGCCGAGGTGGAGGCCATGACCGCGGTGCTGGGCCTGGACGACGTGCCCGAGGGCGACGACGCCGCGGCCGGCCCGGTGTCGGACGCCCTCGACTCGCTCGTCCGGTCGCAGATCGAGGCGCGGGCACAGGCCCGCGCGGACAAGGACTGGGCCACCGCGGACCGCATCCGCGATGCGCTGGCCGCGGCCGGCGTCGTGGTGGAGGACGGCGCCGACGGCGCCACATGGCGCCTGGCGGACTGACACCTAGACTGGAGGGCGATCCGGCGGCGCCCCGCGTGCCGCCGCCCCCGTCCCCGGCCCGCAGGAGTCCCGCCATGTCCACCGCCCCCCGCTCCGGCGGATCCCGCAAGCCCAAGGGCAAGAAGGGCCCCATGAAGGGCACCGGCGGCCACGGCCGCAAGGCGCTCGAGGGCCGCGGACCCACCCCCAAGGCCGAGGACCGGGTCTACCACAAGGCGCACCGCGCCAAGCAGCTGGCCGAGCGCTCGGCCGCCAAGCGCGGCCCCGTGAAGGACCAGGTCCGCGGCCGCGTGAAGCTCACGGACGAGACGGTCTCCGGTCGCAACCCCGTGCTCGAGGCGCTACGCGCGGGCATCCCGGCCAAGGCGCTGCACGTGGCCGTGCGCATCGAGATGGACGACCGCGTCAAGGAGGCCCTGCGCCTCTGCCTCGAACAGGGCGTGCCGGTCCTGGAGAACACCAAGCCGGAGCTGGACCGCCTCTCCGGCGAGGCCGTGCACCAGGGCATCGTGCTGCAGATCCCGCCCTATGAGTACGCGGACGCCACGGCCCTGGCCCTCGACGCGCTCGCGAAGCACGAGAAGGGGCACCTGCGGACCCCGCCGCTGCTGATCGCGCTCGACGGCATCACCGACCCCCGCAACCTCGGCGCCATCATCCGGGCCGGCTCCGCGTTCGACGCGGACGGCGTGATCGTGCCCGAGCGGCGCTCCGTCGGCGTGACCGCCACCGCCTGGCGCACCTCGGCCGGCGCGGCCGCGCGGGTGCCCGTGGCCCAGGCCGGCAACCTGAACACCACCCTCGTCGACCTGCACAAGGCCGGCTACTTCGTGCTGGGCCTCGACGGCGGCGGGGACGTCTCCCTGCCCGGGCTCGCCCTGGCCACGGAGCCGCTCGTGCTCGTGGTGGGGGCCGAGGGCAAGGGTCTGTCCCGCATGGTGCGGGAGCACTGCCAGCAGATCGTGTCCATCCCGATCGACTCGACGATGGAGTCCCTCAACGCCTCGATGGCGGTGGGCATCTCGCTGTACGAGATCTCGGTGCAGCGCGCCGGCGGGCGTTGACCTCGACGGCGCCGCCGCCCGGGATGACGGCCGGGCGGGGACGCGGGTCTCGCACACGGCGCCGACGCGGGCAGAGTGTCCACAGTGACGCCGGTCACATGGCAGGATGTCGTGTGGATGCGCGCACGTCTTGCCCGTGACGCGTGTCACCGCGCACAGTGTCTGCACTGTGTCCGACGGGCCCCCGTCGGCGAGCGCATCCCGCACCGCACCATCAGAACGAGGTCCGTCTCATGAAGCACCGCTCCCTCCCCCTCACCGCCGCCCTCGCCCTCGCCGCCCTCGGGCTCACGGCGTGCGGCGACTCCGGCTCCGGTGGCTCCGGCTCGTCCTCCGCCGCCGGCGGCGACGGCTCCTACACCGTGGGCATCAACCAGCTCGTCTCCCACCCGGCGCTCGACGGCGCGGCCGAGGGCTTCAAGGAGGCGTTCGAGGACGCCGGCCTGGACGTGACGTTCGAGGAGCAGAACGCCCAGGGCGAGCAGGCCACGGTCACCTCCATCGCCTCCACCTTCGCCAACGACGCGGACGTGGACCTCGTGGCCGCGATCGCGACCCCCGCCGCGCAGGGCACCGCCTCGGCCGTGAAGGACAAGCCGGTCGTGTTCATGGCGGTCACCGATCCCCAGGGCGCCGAGCTCGTGGCCTCGGACGAGGCCCCGGGCGGCAACGTCACCGGCGTCTCGGACCGCAACCCGGTCAAGGAGCAGCTGCAGCTGCTCAAGGACGTGAAGCCGGACGCCGCGACCGTCGGCATCGTCTACAACTCCGGCGAGGCCAATTCCAAGGTCCAGGTGGACCAGGCCAAGGAGGCCGGCAAGGAGCTGGGCCTCGAGGTCAAGGAGGCCACCATCACCAACTCGTCCGAGGTCCAGCAGGGCGTGCAGTCCCTGTCCGGCGTGGACGGCATCTACGTGCCCACGGACAACGCCGTCGTCTCGGCGCTGGAGACCGTGGTGGGCTACGGCAAGGAGCAGCGCGTCCCCGTCATCTCGGCGGACATCGACTCCGTCGAGCGCGGCGCCCTGGGCACGTACGGCATCGACTACACGGCGCACGGCAAGCAGGCCGGCGAGATGGCCGTGAAGATCCTCAAGGACGGCGCGAAGCCGGCCGAGCTGCCCGTGGGCTACGCCGACCCGGCCAACCTGCAGCTCGTGCTGAACCCGAAGGCCGCCGAGGCCTACGGCGTCGAGATCCCCGCCGAGCTCACGGACAGGGCCGACCAGCTCGTCGAGGGCTGATCCCGCGCCTGCCCGCCTCCGCGGCGGCCCGGACCACGGGGTCCGGGCCGCCGCGGAGCACGTCGACGGCCGACCCACCCCGTCCCGCCGTCGTCCGTCCCCCTCGCACCGCCCGAAAGGCACCCACCCCATGCTGACCGCAGTGGAACTGGGTCTGATCTACGCCGTCGTCGCGCTCGGCGTGTACCTGACCTTCCGCATCCTCGACTTCCCCGACCTCACGGTGGACGGCTCGTTCACCACCGGCGCCGCCACGGCCGCCGTGCTCATCACGGGCGGCACGCCGGTGCCCCTGGCCATGCTCGCCGCGTTCGTGGCGGGCGCGCTCGCGGGCCTCGTCACCGGCCTGCTGCACACCAAGGGCCGGATCGACGGCCTGCTCGCCGGCATCCTCACGATGATCGCGCTCTACTCGATCAACCTGCGCATCATGGGCAAGGCCAACATCCCCCTGCTCGGCCAGGACACCCTGTTCACGTGGCTCGGTGACCTGGGCCTGGCCCGGAACTGGGGCTCGATCCTCGTCCTCTTCCTCGGTGTGTTCGTGGTGAAGCTGATCCTCGACTGGTTCCTGCACACGGACCTGGGCCTCGCCCTGCAGGCGACCGGTGACAACGAGGAGATGATCCGCTCGTACGGCGTCTCCACGGACCGGATGAAGATCCTCGGCCTGATGATCTCCAACGGCCTCGTGGCCCTCGGCGGTTCCCTGCTGGCCATGTACCAGGGCTTCGCGGACATCTCCATGGGCATCGGCCTCATCCTCGTGGGCCTGGCGTCCGTGATCGTGGGCCAGGCCGTGTTCGGCCAGCGCACGGTCTTCTGGGCGACGCTCGCCGTGATCGTCGGTGCCGTGCTCTACCGCCTGATCATCCAGTTCGCCCTCAACGCGGGCCTGAGCCCGAACGACATGAAGCTGATCTCCGCGGCCCTCGTCGTCGTGGCCCTGCTGCTGCCGCGCTTCGGCTTCGCCAGGCGCCTGAGCCTGCGCACGCGGGGCACGGCCGCGACCCCGGCGCCGGCCGCCGCCGCTCCGGCCACCGCCGGCATGCCTTTGACCGGCGAGCCGGGCGGCGCCACCCCCGCCGCATCCGTCTCCGAGGAGGCCCCCCGTGCTTGAGATCTCGCAGGTCTCCAAGACCTTCTTCCCGAACACCGTCAACGAGCGGCGCGCCCTACAGGGCATCGACCTGCACCTGGCCGAGGGCGACTTCGTCACCGTGATCGGCTCCAACGGCGCCGGCAAGTCCACGATCCTGAACACGATCGCCGGCAAGCTGCTCCCGGACACCGGCACCGTGGCCGTGGGCGGCAAGGACGTCACCCGCATGCCGGACCACCGCCGCGCGGCCTCGATCGGCCGGGTGTTCCAGGACCCGACGGCGGGCACGGCCCCGAACCTCACGATCGAGGAGAACATGGCCCTGGCCTGGCGACGCGGGCACGCCCGCGGGCTCTCGCGGGGCGTCTCCCGCGCCCGGCGCGCGATGTTCCGCGACGAGCTCACGAAGCTCGAACTCGGCCTGGAGAACCGCCTCACCGCCAAGGTCGGGCTGCTCTCCGGTGGCCAGCGTCAGGCGCTCAGCCTGCTCATGGCCACGTTCTCCGGACCGAAGATCCTGCTGCTGGACGAGCACACCGCCGCCCTGGACCCGTCCCGGGCGGAGCTGGTGACCCGCCTGACCCGGCAGGTGGTGGCCGAGCACCGGCTCACCACGCTGATGGTCACGCACAACATGTCCCAGGCCCTCGAGGTCGGCAACCGGCTGATCATGATGCACGACGGCCGGATCATCCTCGAGCTGGACGAGCAGGAGAAGGCCGGGCGCACCCCGGCGGACCTGCTGGCCGAGTTCGGCAAGATCAAGGGCGCCGTCGTGGACGACAAGACCATGCTGTCCTGAGCGTCCCGTCCGGCGCCCCGTCCCTGGCCCGCCCCTCCGCCCCCACGGCGGGCGGGCGGGCCGGCCGTTCTCACCGGCGCGGCCGCGGGGTAGCGTCGTGGCGTGAGCACCGTGAAGCCCGACACCCAGAGCGCCACCGCAGCCGATGTCCGCCTCCAGACCGTCACGGGGCGCATCCCGGTGACGGACGTGCAGCCCGTCGTGCTGGACGGCCGGTTCCCGGCGAAGGCCGTGGTCGGCGAGGACATCCCCGTCCGCGCGACCGTGTTCCGCGAGGGCCACGACTCCGTGCGCGCCACCGTCCGCCTGCTCGACCCGGCCGGCGCCGAGGTGCAGCGCGTGCAGATGCGTCCGGGCCGGCCCGGCCTGGACGAGGTCGTGGCCACGCTGCGGCCCGCCGAGCCGGGCCTGCACCAGTTCGTGGTCGAGGGCTGGGACGATCCGGTGGGCACGTGGAAGCACGCGGCCACCGTCAAGATCGCCGCCGGCGTCGACGTGGAGCTGATGCTCGCCGAGGGCGCGGCCCTGTTCCGCCGGGCCGCCGAGGACGCGGAGCGCTCGGCCGAGGACCGCGCCGTGTTCGAGGAGGTCGTTCGCGGCCTCGAGGACGAGTCGCTCATCCCGGCCCAGCGCCTGGCCTCCGCCGAGTCGGCGGAGGTGTCCGCCGTCCTCCACGCCCGCCCCGTGCGGGAGCACCTCACGAGCTCCGAGCTCTACCCGCTGGACGTGCAGCGCGAGCTCGCCGGCCGCGGCGCCTGGTACGAGTTCTTCCCCCGCTCCGAGGGCGCCCGCTTCGACGAGGCCTCCGGCACGTGGTCCTCCGGCACCTTCGCGACGGCGGCCGACCGGCTCCCGGCGGTCGCCCGGATGGGCTTCCAGGTGGCCTACCTGCCGCCGATCCACCCGATCGGCACCACGCACCGCAAGGGTCCGAACAACACGCTGACGGCCGGGCCGCAGGACCCGGGCTCACCGTGGGCGATCGGCGGGCCCGAGGGCGGGCACGACGCCGTGCACCCGGACCTGGGCACCGTCGAGGACTTCGAGGCGTTCGTGGCCGCGGCCGCGGACGAGGGCCTCGAAGTGGCCCTGGACCTGGCCCTGCAGTGCTCCCCGGACCACCCGTGGGTCGCCGCGCACCCGGAGTGGTTCACCACCCGCGTGGACGGCACCATCGCGTACGCGGAGAACCCGCCGAAGAAGTACCAGGACATCTACCCGCTGAACTTCGACAACGACCCGGGCGGCCTCGCCCAGGCGGTGCTGGACGTGGTGCGGGGCTGGGTGGCCCGCGGCGTGCACATCTTCCGCGTGGACAACCCCCACACCAAGCCCCTGTGGTTCTGGGAGTGGCTGATCGCGAAGGTCCGCGCCGAGGAGCCGCGCGTCGTGTTCCTCGCCGAGGCCTTCACCCGTCCCGCGATGATGCACGCCCTGGGCAAGGTCGGGTTCCAGCAGTCCTACGGGTACTACACCTGGCGGAACACGGCCGAGGAGCTCGCGGAGTACCTCCAGGAGATCTCGCACGAGACGCCGGCGTTCTATCGCCCCAACCTCTTCGTCAACACGCCGGACATCCTCACGGAGTACCTGCAGCACGGCGGCCCGGGCGCGTTCCGGATCCGCGCCGTCGTCGCCGCCACGGCCAGCCCGCTGTGGGGCGTCTACGCCGGGTTCGAGCTGTTCGAGCACGTGGCCCGGCCCGGCGCGGAGGAGTACATCGACAACGAGAAGTACGAGTACCGCCCCCGGGACTGGGAGGGCGCGGAGGCCGCGGGCGCCTCGCTCGCCCCGTACCTCACCCGGCTCAATGAGATCCGCGCGGCGCACCCGGCGCTGGGCGACCTGCAGAACCTGACCCTGCACGCCTCGACGCACCCTGACCTGCTCGTGTTCTCGAAGACGCGCTCGGCCCGGCCCGAGGGCGCCCACCGGGACGCCGAGGCCGTCACCGACGCCGGTCCCGCGGAGGACACCCTGATCGTCGTCGTCACCACGAACCCGCACGACGTCGTCGAGGCGACCCTGGACCTGGACCTCGAGGCGCTGCGTCTGCGCCCCGAGGACCGTGACGCGTCCGGGGCCGTCGAGGTGGAGGACCTGCTCACCGGCCAGCGCTGGCAGTGGGGCCGCACCCCGTACGTCCGCCTGGACCCCCACGTCGAGCCCGCCCACGTCCTGCGGATCGTCCGGAACGGCTGAGCCGCTCCCGACGCCCGCCGTCCCCAGAACAGGAATCGCCATGACCCCGTCGCCCCCCGCCCCGCCGTCGCCCCGCTCGCCGTGGACCCGGAGGTGCTGGCCGCCGTCGCGCAGGGCCGGCACCACGATCCGCACACCGTGCTGGGCGCCCACCCGCATCCCGACGGCGCCGCGGTCACCTACCGCGTGCTGCGCCCGCTGGCGCGCACGGTCACGGTGGTCCGCGCCGGCGACGGGCAGCGGGTGGAGCTGACGCACGAGCACGACGGCGTGTTCGTGGGCGTGGCCCCGACGCCCCGCGTGGCCGGGGCCGCCGCGGGCGACTACCGCGTCGAGGTGGCGTACGAGACCGAGGACGGCACGACCGGTCCCGTCCAGGAGCAGGACGACGCGTACCGGCACCTGCCCACGCTCGGTGAGCTGGACCTGCACCTGATCGGGGAGGGCCGGCACGAACGGCTGTGGGAGGTGCTCGGCGCCCGCGTGGTCCGCACCTCCGCCGACGAGGCCGTCGGCACGGCCTTCGCGGTCTGGGCGCCGAATGCGCGGGCCGTGCGCGTGGTGGGCGACCACAACGGCTGGGACGGCCGGACCCACGCCATGCGGTCCCTCGGCTCCTCCGGCGTGTGGGAGCTGATGGCGCCCGGCGTCGGCCACGGCGACCGCTACAAGTTCGAGATCCTCGGTCGGGACGGGCTCTGGCGGCAGAAGGCGGACCCGATGGCCCGTTGGACGGAGGTCCCCCCGGCCACGGCCTCGCGTGTGCTGGAGTCCGACTACGCCTTCGGGGACCGCACCTGGATGGAGCGCCGCCGCGTCACGGACCCGCACGAGCGCCCGCTGAGCATCTACGAGGTGCACCTGGGCTCGTGGCGGCCCGGGTTGGACTACCGCGAGCTGGCGGAGCAGCTCGTGGAGTACGTGCAGTGGCTGGGGTTCACGCACGTGGAGTTCCTGCCGGTCGCGGAGCATCCGTTCGGCGGGTCCTGGGGCTACCAGGTGACCGGCTACTACGCCCCCACCTCCCGGTTCGGCTCCCCGGACGAGTTCAAGCACCTGGTGGACGCGCTCCACCGGGCGGGGATCGGCGTCATCGTGGACTGGGTGCCGGCGCACTTCCCGAAGGACGAGTGGGCGCTCGCGCGCTTCGACGGGACCGCCCTGTACGAGCACCCGGACCCGCGGCGGGGCGAGCATCCGGACTGGGGCACCCTCGTGTTCGACTTCGGCCGCACCGAGGTCCGCAACTTCCTCGTGGCCAACGCGCTCTACTGGCTCGGCGAGTTCCACATCGACGGGCTGCGTGTGGACGCCGTCGCCTCGATGCTCTACCTGGACTACTCGCGCGAGGACGGGCAGTGGGAGCCCAACGTGCACGGCGGCAACCACAACCTCGAGGCCATCGACTTCCTGCGCGAGGTCAACGCGACCGTGTACCGCCTGCACCCCGGCGTCCACATGATCGCGGAGGAGTCCACGGCCTTCTCCGGGGTGAGCGCTCCCGTGGACGCGGGCGGTCTCGGCTTCGGCAAGAAGTGGAACATGGGCTGGATGCACGACACCCTGGCCTACCTGTCCCAGGACCCGGTCAACCGCCGGTGGCACCACGGGCAGTGGACGTTCTCCATGGTGTACGCCTACTCGGAGAACTACGTGCTGCCGCTGTCCCACGACGAGGTCGTCCACGGCAAGGGCTCCCTGCTGGGCCGCATCCCGGGCGACCGTCGGGAGCAGCTGGCCACCCTGCGCGCCTACTTCGGCTACATGTGGGCGCACCCCGGCAAGCAGCTGCTGTTCATGGGCGGGGAGTACGCGCAGCCGAGCGAGTGGTCCGAGGGCGAGGGTCTGGACTGGCCCGTCTCGTGGGATGAGGCGCACCGCGGGGTCCAGCTGACGATCCGGGAGCTCAACGCGCTCTACCGCAGCAAGCCGGCGCTGTGGTCGCTGGACCACAGCCCGGAGGGATTCTCGTGGGTGGACGGCGGCGACGCCGACGGCAACACGCTCGTGTTCCTCCGCATGCCCGCGGCGCAGGTGGTGCCGGAGACACGGATCGACGACGACGGCGCCGCGGCCCCGGCCGCCGAACCGGGCGGAGCCCCGCTGCTGTGCATCACCAACCTCTCGGGGTCGCCGCGTCAGGGGCTGCGCGTGGGGGTGCCGTCCGCGGGGGAGTGGACGGTGGTGCTGGACACCGACGCGACCGACTTCCACGGTGACGGCTGGCGGGAGCAGACCGGCCAATCCGAAGTGATCGCGGCACACGAGGGCCAGTGGCAGGGCCAGCCGGCCCACGTCACGGTGAACGTGCCGGCGCTGACCACCCTGTGGCTCCAGCCGACCCTGGACACGACCAGCACGCCCTGAGGCGTGGTGCACGTCACGATCGACGGTCTCGGCGCGGCAGCGTCGAACGGGGCGGGCCAGGCCGAAGAAATCCGCGAGAACAGGCGGAAACCGGCCACCCACCCTTGACCGCACGCCGGGTGTCACCCCTGATTTTGTGTTCGGTGGGATTCGTGTGTAGAGTTCCATCTCGTGCTCAAGACGCCGACCGGGTGACCGGGAGGCGGGGTGAAGAACACAGAATCCGCGGATTCATGCCGAGAATGGCAGGTCCAGGGCGGGTGGTGCTCACCGGGTGCGCGGCCGGCAGTGATGCGGGTCGGGATTCCTGAAGAAGATGATCTGGTTTGACAGCCGGGGATCATGTGGTAAGGTTTTCGAGGCCTTCCATGTGGATGGTCCGGTGAGTGTCTGGCCCCGCGGAAGCGGAGTTGACATTGTCGGATCGCGTGGTAAGGTTTTCTAGCCCGGCCATGTGAACGGACGGTGAATGCTTCGGACACGGAGTTGACACGGTCGAAACGGATGGTCTAGGATGGAGAAGTTGCTCCAGAGCGAAACGGCCCGCGGAGCGGGTCGCTGAAGCTGGAAGTGCCTGTTGTTTGAGAACTCAATAGTGTGCCAAGTTTGTTGATGCCAATTGTTTTAACACATATTGGTTGATCATCGCCTGCCACCCCCGTGGTGTGGTGATGGTCTGCCAGGTATTGAATGGATGTCGTGGTGGTTATTTCCGGCTGCCACGGTGTTGTTCTGTAATTTTTTTACGGAGAGTTTGATCCTGGCTCAGGATGAACGCTGGCGGCGTGCTTAACACATGCAAGTCGAA
>NZ_JABFBA010000030.1:70184-86605 GCF_017168445.1 Micrococcus sp. KRD026
GGGTGGGCGCGGCGGACGAAAGGGACACAGGGGCCTCCGGGGGTGTGAGCGGCAAACCGAGGGTCGGACGCGGACCAGGCCGCAGCGGGACATTCTATGCCCCGCCCGCGGCCGCGCGGGGCGCCTGGAAGGCACCGGGCGGGTCCGGCTCAGGACAGGGTGAGCAGCACCTTGCCCGTCGTCGACCGGGACTCGAGGGCGGCGTGCGCGGCGGCCGCGTCCGCCAGCGGGAAGCGCTCGCCGATCCGTACGTCGAGCTCGCCGGAGGCCCACGCCCCGAACACCTCTCCACCACGCCAGCGGGTCTCCTCGCCCGTGCGCGTGTAGTGCACCAGCGAGGGCCGGGTGACGTACAGCGAGCCGGCCGCGTTGAGCCGCTGCAGGTCGAAGGGGGGCACCTGCCCGGAGGCCCCGCCGAAGAGCACGAGTGTGCCGCGCACGCGCAGCACCTCGAGCGAGGTGTCGAAGGTGTCCTTCCCCACGCCGTCGTACACGACGTGCGCGCCCTCGCCGTCCGTCAGCTCCGCCACCGTGGCGGCGAGGTCCGGATAGTCCACCGCGGCAACGGCGCCCGCGCCCCGGGACAGCTCCCGCTTCTCCTCCGTGGACGCCGTGGTGACCACGCGGGCGCCGCGGGCCGTCGCGAGCTGGGTGAGCAGGAGCCCCACCCCGCCGGCACCGGCCGTCACGACCACCGTGTGGCCCTCCTCCACCGGGAAGGTGGACCGGCAGAGGTAGTGGGCCGTCATGCCCTGCAGCGGAAGGGCGGCGGCCTCGGCCAGGTCGATGCCCTCCGGGACGGTGAGGAGACGATCCGCGGGGGCGGTGAAGTGCTCGGCGTACGCACCGGTGGCCGTCGCGGTGGCGACACGGGCCCCCAGGAGCCCGGCGTCCACGCCCTCGCCGAGCGCGACGACCTCGCCGGAGCCCTCCGTACCGGGGGTGAAGGGCAGGTCCATCGTGTAGACCCCGGAGCGCTGGTACGTCTCGATGAAGTTCAGGCCCGCCGCGGCGGTCCGCACCAGCACGTGCCCCGGCGCGGGGGAGGGCACCTCCGTCTCGGTCCACTGCAGGACCTCGGGGCCGCCCGTGGCGGACACGACGACGGCGTGGTGGGTGCGGGGGACGGCGGGGGTGTTCGCAGTGGTCATGGCCCCACTCTAGGAGCGGGCCGGGCCATCCGGCCCGGCCCGGGGGACCCGAGGCGCCGCATAGATATTCGGTGCAACGCATATCTGCGCTAGGATGAAGCCATGACCCACACCGTCGCCGTCTCCGGAGCCAGCGGCTACGCCGGGGGAGAGGCCCTGCGCCTGCTCGCCGGCCACCCGTCCGTCACCGTCGGAGCCATCACGGCCCACTCGAACGCGGGGGAGCGCCTCGGCGCTCTCCAGCCGCACCTGCACGCCCTGGCGGACCGCGTCCTCGCCGAGACCACCGCGGAGGTCCTCGCCGGCCACGACGTCGTGATCCTCGCGCTGCCCCACGGGGCCTCCGGGGCGCTGGCGGCCGAGATCGCAGAGCGATCCCCGGACACCCTGGTGATCGACGCGGGCGCCGACCACCGCCTCGAGTCAGCCGCAGACTGGGAGGCCTTCTACGGCACCGCGCACGCCGGGACCTGGCCCTACGGCCTGCCCGAGCTGCCCGGTCAGCGTGAGCGACTCGCCGGCACCCGCCGCATCGCCGTCCCCGGGTGCTACCCGACCACCTCGATCCTCGCCCTCGCGCCCGGCTTCGCCGCGGGGCTGCTCGAGCCGCAGGACGTGGTGATCGTCGCCGCCTCGGGCACCTCCGGGGCGGGCAAGGCGCTCAAGCCGCACCTGCTCGGCGCCGAGGTCATGGGCGGGATGCGCCCGTACGGCGTCGGCGGCGGGCACCGGCACACCCCGGAGATCGAGCAGGGCCTGGCCCAGGCGGCCGGCGAGCCGGTCCGCGTCTCCTTCACGCCCACGCTCGCGCCGATGTCGCGCGGCATCCTCGCGACAGCCACGGCGCGGCTGCGTCCCGGCGTGGCCGCCGCGGACGTACGCGCGGCGTGGGCCGCGGCCTACGGCGGCGAACGCTTCGTGCACCTGCTCCCCGAGGGACAGTGGCCCACCACGAAGGCGGTCCTCGGCTCCAACCACGTGCAGCTGCAGCTCGCCGTGGACGAGCGGGCCGGCCGCGTGATCGTCTGCGCGGCGCTCGACAACCTCACCAAGGGCACGGCCGGCGGCGCCGTGCAGTCCATGAACATCGCCCTGGGCCTGCCGGAGCAGGCGGGGCTCGAGCAGCAGGGGGTCGCGCCGTGAGCGTCACCGCAGCACAGGGGTTCCGGGCGGCCGGCGTCACCGCGGGGCTGAAGGCCTCGGGCACGCCCGACGTCGCCGTCGTCGTCAACCAGGGCCCGCGCGACGCGGCGGCCGCCGTCCTCACCGAGAACCGGGTGGCGGCCGCCCCCGTGGTCTGGACCCGCCGCGCCGTGCGGGACGGTCGCGCGACCGCGGTCGTCCTGAACTCCGGCGGGGCCAACGCGGCCACCGGCGCCGAGGGCCTCGAGGACGCCCGTCGCACCGCCGAGCACGCGGCCGCGGCCCTCGGGACCTCCGCCGACGACGTGCTCGTCTGCTCGACCGGCCTCATCGGCGAACGCCTGCCGATGGACACGCTCACCGCGGGCGTGTCCGAGGCGGTCGCCGCCCTGAGTCCGGACGGCGGCGAGGACGCCGCCGTCGCGATCAAGACCACGGACACCGTGGCCAAGACCGCCGTGGCCCGCGGCGAGGGCTTCATCGTGGGCGGCATGGCCAAGGGTGCGGGCATGCTGGCGCCCGGCATGGCCACCATGCTCAGCGTCATCACCACGGACGCCGACGTCCCCGCACCCGCCCTCGACGCGGCCCTGCGCGAGGCCGTGCGCGCCACCTTCAACCGGGTCGACTCGGACGGGTGCATGTCCACCAACGACACCGTGATCCTGCTGGCCTCGGGCGCGTCCGGGACCGCGCCCGAGCCCGAGGCGTTCGCCGCGGCCCTCCACGAGGTCTGCGCGGACCTGTCCCGCCAGCTCGTCGCCGACGCCGAGGGCGCCCGGCACGACATCGCCGTGCGCGTGGTCCACGCCGAGACCGAGGAGGCGGCCGAGGCCGTCGCGCGCGCCGTCGGCCGCTCCAACCTGTTCAAGACCGCGATCTTCGGCCAGGACCCGAACTGGGGACGCGTGATCGCCGCCGTCGGCACGGTCCCGGAGTCGGTCGCCGCCTTCGACCCGTACGCCCTCGACGTGCGCTTCAACGGCGTCCAGGTGTGCCGCGCCTCCGGCGTGGGAGAGGACCGCTCCCGCGTGGACCTCTCGGCCCGCGAGGTGCTCGTCGAGGTCGACCTGCACGCCGGCGACGCCGAGGCCACGGTCTGGACCAACGACCTGACGCACGACTACGTCCACGAGAACTCCGCCTACTCCACGTGAGGACCCCCAGCATGAGCCCGCACACCGATCCGGCCACGGCGGCCGCGCCCGTCCTGTCCACCGCGGACCGGCTCGACCGCGCCGAGTCCAAGGCGGAGGTCCTCGTCGAGGCCCTGCCCTGGATCCGGCGGTTCGCCGGCACCGTCATGGTCGTCAAGTACGGCGGCAACGCCATGGTGTCGGAGGAGCTGCGCCGGGCGTTCGCCGAGGACATCGTGTTCCTGCACCACGTGGGGGTCCACCCCGTGGTGGTGCACGGCGGCGGCCCGCAGATCAACGCGATGCTCGACCGCCTCGGCATCGCCTCGGAGTTCCGCGGCGGCCTGCGCGTGACCACCGAGGAGGCCATGGACGTGGTCCGCATGGTGCTCACGGGACAGGTGGGCCGCGAGCTGGTCGGCCTCGTGAACTCCCACGGCCCGTACGCCGTCGGCTTCTCCGGCGAGGACGCGGGGCTGCTGCGCGCCCGCCGCACGGGCGCCGTCGTCGACGGGCAGGAGGTGGACCTCGGCCTCGTGGGCGAGGTCACCGGCGTCGACCCGACCGCGATCCTCGACGTGATCGAGTCCGGGCGGATCCCCGTGGTCTCGTCGGTCGCCCCCGAGATCGACGACGACGGCCAGCCCACCAGGCAGGTCCTCAACGTCAATGCGGACACCGCCGCCGCGGCCCTGGCCGCCGCCCTCGGCGCCGCGAAGCTCGTGCTGCTCACCGACGTCGAGGGCCTCTACGCCGACTGGCCGGACCGGGACTCCCTCATCAGCTCGCTCACCGCCGCCCAGCTGCGTGCACTGCTGCCCTCCCTGGCCTCCGGGATGATCCCGAAGATGGCCGCGTGCCTGGCGGCCGTGGACGCCGGCGTGCAGCGCGCCCACGTCGTGGACGGCCGCCGCCCCCACTCGATGCTGCTGGAGGTCTTCACCTCCGCGGGCGTCGGCACCCAGGTGGTGCCCGACGCCGAACCCACCGCCCCGACCACCCCTGAGGAGGACGCATGAGCACCGACCAGTCCGCGCTGCTGGAGCGCTACCACGCCGCCCTGACCGGCGTCTTCGGCCGCCCCACCCGCGTGCTCGTGCGCGGCGAGGGGGTCCACGTGTGGGACGCCGACGGCCGGCGCTACACGGACCTGCTGGCCGGCATCGCCGTGAATGCGCTCGGCCACGGCCACCCGGCGCTGGTGCGGGCCGTGTCCGAGCAGATCGCCACGCTCGGCCACGTGTCCAACCTCTTCACCTCCGAGCCGCAGATCCGCCTGGCCGAGCGCCTGCTGGAACTGGCCGGCGCGCCCGCGGGCTCCACCGTGTTCTTCGCGAACTCCGGCACGGAGGCCAACGAGGCCGCGTTCAAGCTCGCCCGCCGCCACGGTGCGGACGACCCGTCCGGCCGCCGGACGCGGGTGATCGCGCTCGAGCGGGCCTTCCACGGCCGCACGATGGGCGCCCTCGCGCTCACGCACAAGGAGGCCTACCGGGCGCCCTTCGAGCCGCTGCCCGGCGGCGTGGAGCACGTGCCGGGCGGGGACGCCGCAGCCCTGCGGGCGGCCCTGGCCCCGGACGACGACGGCGCCACCGTCGCCGCCGTCATCCTCGAGCCGGTCCAGGGCGAGGCCGGCGTGCACGGCTGGCCGGCCGGCTACCTGGCCGAGGTGCGGGCCGCGACCCGCGAGGCCGGCGCCCTGATGATCCTCGACGAGGTGCAGTCCGGCGTGGGCCGCACCGGCACGTGGTTCGGCTTCCAGAACCCGGCCGTCACCGGTGCGGCCGAGCCGGTGGTGCCCGACGCCTTCACCCTGGCGAAGGGACTGGGAGGCGGCGTGCCGATCGGGGCGCTCGTGTGCGTCGGCCCCGCCGTCTCCGGGCTGCTCACCGCCGGCCAGCACGGCACCACGTTCGGCGGCAACCCCCTGGCCACCGCCGCGGGCCTGGCCGTGCTCCAGACCGTCGAGGACGAGGGCCTGCTCGACCACGTCCGCGCCGCGGGCGAGGCCGTGGCCGCCCTGCTGGAGGACCTGCCCGAGGTGGCCGCGGTCCGCGGTCACGGCCTGTGGATCGGCGTCGACCTGGCCGACCCCGCGGGACCGGCCCCGGCCGGCGGGCTGGCCCCCGCCGTCGTCGCCGCCGGCCTCGAGGCGGGCTGGATCCTCAACGCCACCGGCCCCTCCACCCTGCGCCTGGCCCCGCCGCTCACCGTGCCCGTGGCCGAGCTCGAGCGCTTCGCCGCTGCCCTGCCCGGGCTCGTGGCCGCCGCCCTGACCCCCGCCGAAGGAGACCGCCCATGACCCCCGCTGCCGCCGTCCGCCACTTCCTGGTGGACACGGACCTCACCCCGGCCGAGCAGGCCGAGGTGCTCGACCTCGCCGCGCAGATGAAGGCCGACCGGTTCCGGCACCGCCCGCTGGCCGGGCCCCGGACCGGCATCGTGTTCTTCGACAAGACCTCCACGCGCACCCGCGTCTCGTTCGCGGCCGGCATCGCCGAGCTCGGCGGGACGCCGCTGATCGTGAACCCGGGGGAGTCGCAGCTGGGCCACAAGGAGTCCGTGGCCGACACGGCCCGCGTGCTGGAGCGGATGGTCGGCGTCATCGTCTGGCGCACGTTCGCCCAGGCCGGCCTCGAGGAGATGGCCGCCCATTCCTCGGTGCCCGTGGTCAACGCGCTCAGCGACGACTACCACCCCTGTCAGATCCTCGCCGACCTGCTGACGGTGCGCGAGCACCTCGACGGCACGGCGGGCCGCACCCTGGCGTATCTGGGGGACGCGGCGAACAACATGGCCCACTCGTACCTGCTCGGCTGCGCGACGGCCGGCATGCACGTGCGGGTCGCCGGACCCGAGGGGCACCTGCCTGCCGAGGACGTCGTGGCCGCCGCCCGACAGCGGGCGGCGGAGACGGGCGGTTCCGTCCTCGTCACGACGGACGCGGTGGAGGCCCTGGCGGGCGCGGACGTCGTCGTGACCGACACGTGGGTGTCCATGGGCCAGGAGGAGGAGAAGGAGGCCCGCCTGGCGCTGTTCCGCGACTACCAGGTGGACGCCGCCGCGATGGCGCGGGCGGCCGACGATGCGATCTTCCTGCACTGCCTGCCCGCGTACCGGGGCTACGAAGTCACGGCCGAGGTGATCGACGGGCCGCGGTCCGTGGTGTTCGACGAGGCCGAGAACCGCCTGCACGCGCAGAAGGCGCTCATCGCCTGGCTGCTGTACCGCTCCGGCCTGGCCGAGGAGCCGCGCTGATGGCCGCCCCCACGACGAAGATCGCCCGTCAGGCCGCGATCCGGGAAATCCTGGCCACCCGGGGCATCCGCTCCCAGGCCGAACTCTCGGACGCCCTGGGCGATCGCGGGCTGTCCGTCACCCAGGGAACGCTCTCGCGGGACCTGGTGGACCTCGGCGCGGTGCGGACGCGCGGGCCGGCCGGCATGGTCTACGCCCTCCCGGCGGAGGGCGACGACGGCGCCGTGCCGGGCCGCGGTTCGGACGCGCAGCTGAACCGGCTGGCGAGCATGGCCCGCGAGCTGCTCGTCTCCGCCGAGCCCACCGCCAACCTCGTGGTCCTGCGCACGCCCCCGGGCGCGGCGCAGTTCCTGGCCAGCGTGATCGACCAGGCGCGCGTGGAGCACGTGCTGGGCACGATCGCCGGCGACGACACCATCCTCCTCATCACCACGGGGACCACGTCCGCCCCGGCCGTCGCGGCCCACCTGCTGGGTCTGGCGGGCTAACCGACCCGTCCGGCCCCGCCCGCGCGGGTGACGGGCACCAGACACGAGGAAGGCCCCCGCCGACGGCGGGGGCCTTCCTCGTGTCGTACCGGTCCGGGGGACCGGTCAGGCGTCTCAGGCCTGCGGCAGGACGAGCTCCTGGCCGACGTAGATCACGGCGGCGTCGGAGACGGCGCCCTTGTTGGCCTCGTAGAGGGCGGTCCAGCCACCCTCCACCTCGTACTCGTTGGCGAGCTTCCAGAGGGAGTCACCGGACTTGACGACGATGGTCTCGGCCTCGGCGACGACGGCCTGCTCCGCGGCAGCGGCCTGCTCAGCGGCGGCAGCCTTCTGAGCGGCGGCCTTCTCCGCGGCGGCAGCCTTCTGAGCGGCGGCCTTCTCAGCGGCAGCGGCCTTCTGAGCGGCAGCCTTCTCCGCGGCGGCGGCACGCTGGGCGGCAGCCTTGTCGGCGGCGGCCTGCTCGGCAGCAGCCTGCTTGGCGGCCCAGCGCTCGGCGGCGGCCTGGTCGGCAGCAGCCTGCTTGGCGGCCCAGCGCTCGGCGGCGGCCTGGTCGGCAGCAGCCTGCTTGGCGGCCCAGCGCTCGGCCGCGGCCTGGTCGGCAGCAGCCTGCTCAGCCGCGGCCTGGTCGGCAGCAGCCTGCTCAGCCGCAGCCTGGTCGGCAGCAGTCTCGTCCGCGGCGGACTGGCGCTGCACGGTGGCGGTGCGCTCCACGGCGACCGGGGCGGCGTCCACGTCGCCGGCGTCCGCGTCAGCCTGGGTCAGGCCCAGCTTCTGCGAGCACAGCGGCCAGGCGCCCCAGCCCTGCAGGTCCTGGAGGATCTCGGCGCGCTTGATCTGCTCGGCCTTCGAGGCCTGATGCGGGTAGCCCTCGCCGCCGACGGCCTGCCAGGAGGACAGGGTGAACTGCACGCCGCCGTAGAAGCCGTTGCCGGTGTTGATGTCCCAGGTGCCGCTGGACTCGCACTCGGCGAGGCGATCCCAGGTGTCCACGGTGGCGGCCTGGGCCGGAGCGGAGAAGCCCACGGCGGCGGCGCCGGCGAGGGTCATGCCCGCAACGATCGAGGCGGTGGCACGGCGGGAGCGGGTGGCGGAAGTGGTGAAGAGAGTCATGGTGTCCATGGCGAGTCCTCGCTGATCGGCGGCCGAGGCACACCGGGGTCGTCCTTCTCCTTGGTCGGGTCATGCCCTCCGTCGGTTCGAGACGACCCAGCAGCGGGCGACCGTCGGAGGGGGTTCGATGTCGTGGCCTCCCCGTCCCCGACCTCTCGGTCAGATCACGGTTCGATCACGAATCGGCTACGGAAGAGTCAACGACGGGAGCCCCCCTCGCGTCAAATCATGGGTCGACGAATTCTTGCCCGTCCGTCTCACATTTGAGATCAGGTGACGAATCGCTCCCTGAGGCGGGAGTACGTGGACGAAATGCACGCCACTGCCCGCATTGGATCTCAGGGCGTCTGATTGGACAGTGTGGACAACCTCCGTCACAGGGGCATGGGCGAAGGTCACGATCGACGGTCGAAGCCGTGACCGGCGTCGCGTTCGACCCGAACTTCGAGCGCGGGGCCATGGTTGCGGGTGGCCGCCGCGGTGGGCGCAGAGGGGCTGCGCAGGATCCATCGGGAGCTGATATTCCGTCAGTTGCATATTTATTCAAGACCCGGGTAGGATCGCCACCGAGCACGCCTCCGACGGCCACGTGCCGCGCTCGGAGACCCCCCTATATAAAGAGGAGAAAACGTGAAGGAACGCATCATCCTTGCCTACTCGGGCGGCCTGGACACCTCCGTGGCCATCGGCTGGATCGCCGAGGCCACGGGCGCCGAGGTCGTCGCCGTCGCGGTCGACGTGGGCCAGGGGGGCGAATCCCTCGAGACGATCCGCCAGCGCGCCCTGGACTGCGGCGCCGTCGAGGCCTACGTCGCCGACGCGCGTGACGAGTTCGCCGAGCAGTACTGCATGCCCACCCTCAAGGCCAACGCCCTCTACATGGACGCCTACCCGCTGGTCTCCGCGATCTCGCGCCCGGTGATCTCCCGCCACCTGGTCGCGGCGGCCCGCCAGTTCGGCGCCTCGACGGTGGCCCACGGCTGCACCGGCAAGGGCAACGACCAGGTCCGCTTCGAGGTCTCCATCCAGACCCTCGGCCCCGACCTGAAGTGCATCGCCCCGGTGCGCGACCTCGCCCTGACCCGCGAGAAGGCCATCGAGTACGCCGAGCGCAACGACCTGCCGATCGTCACCACCAAGAAGAACCCGTTCTCGATCGACCAGAACGTGTGGGGCCGCGCCGTCGAGACCGGCTTCCTCGAGGACATCTGGAACGGCCCCACGAAGGACGTCTACGACTACACGGACGACCCCGCCTTCCCGCCGGCGCCGGACGTGGTCACGATCGCCTTCGAGCGCGGCGTCCCCACGGCCCTCGACGGCCGCGCGCTGAGCCCGCTGGAGATCATCGAGGAGCTCAACCGCCGGGCCGGTGCCCAGGGCGTGGGCCGGATCGACATCGTCGAGGACCGCCTCGTGGGCATCAAGTCCCGCGAGATCTACGAGGCCCCGGGCGCCATGGCGCTGATCGCGGCCCACCGTGAACTCGAGAACGTCACCCTGGAGCGTGAACAGGCGCGCTTCAAGAAGCATGTGGACCAGCGGTGGACCGAGCTGGTCTACGACGGCCAGTGGTACTCCCCGCTGAAGCGGAACCTGGACACGTTCATCGACGCGACCCAGGAGCACGTCAACGGTGAGATCCGCCTGGAGCTCCACGGCGGCCGCGCCACGGTGCAGGGTCGCCGGTCCGAGACCGGCCTGTACGACTTCAACCTCGCCACATACGACGAGGGCGACTCGTTCGACCAGTCCTCGGCCCGCGGGTTCATCGACATCTTCGGCCTGTCCGCGAAGACGGCCTCCGAGCGCGAGCAGCGCCTGCGCGGCAGCGACGACCTCCAGGACGTCGCCCGCCTGTCCAACGACTGACCCCGCACGCCCCGCGCACGACGGCGGCCCGCCCGCGACCGGGCCGGCCGCCGTCGGCCTGTCACCGACCTCGAGGAGACCTTCGATGACCGAGAACACCGACGCCCGCCACGGGACCAACGAGGGCGCCCTGTGGGGCGGCCGCTTCGCCGGCGGCCCTTCCGAGGCGCTCGCCGCGCTCAGCAAGTCCACGCACTTCGACTGGCGCCTGGCGCCCTATGACATCGCCGGCTCCCGTGCCCACGCCCGGGTGCTGCACACCGCCGGTCTGCTCAGTGCGGACGACCTGGACGGGATGATCGCGGCCCTCGACCGGCTCGAGGCGGACGTGCGTTCCGGTGCCTACACCCCGGCAGCGTCCGATGAGGACGTGCACGGCTCGCTCGAGCGCGGCCTCATCGAGCGGGCCGGTCCCGAGCTCGGCGGCCGCCTGCGGGCCGGCCGATCCCGCAACGACCAGGTCGCCACCCTCGGCCGGATGTTCCTGCGCGACCACGCCCGCATCATCGCGCGGGGCGTGATCGCCACGGTGGACGCGCTCCTCGATCAGGCGCGGGCGCACCCGTACGCGCCGATGCCGGGCCGCACCCACCTGCAGCACGCGCAGCCCGTCCTGCTCTCGCACCACCTGCTCGCGCACGCCTGGGCATTCGCGCGGGACCTGCAGCGGCTCGTGGACTGGGACGCACGCGCGGCCGTCTCGCCGTACGGCTCCGGGGCCCTGGCCGGCTCCTCCCTGGGTCTGGACCCGAACGCCGTGGCCACCGAGCTCGGCTTCGAGTCGGCCGTGTGGAACTCGATCGACGGCACCGCCGCACGCGACGTGTACGCGGAGTTCGCGTGGGTCGCCGCGATGGTCGGCGTCGACCTGTCCCGCATCTCGGAGGAGGTCATCTTCTGGGCCACCAAGGAGGCGGGCTTCGTGACGCTGCACGACGCGTACTCCACGGGGTCCTCGATCATGCCGCAGAAGAAGAACCCGGACGTCGCCGAGCTGGCCCGCGGCAAGTCCGGCCGCCTCATCGGCGACCTCACGGGGCTGCTGGCCACGCTCAAGGGCATGCCGCTGGCCTACAACCGCGACCTGCAGGAGGACAAGGAGCCCGTCTTCGACGCCGCGGACACCCTCGAGCTGCTGCTGCCCGCCGTCTCCGGGATGATCGCCACCCTCGAGTTCCAGACGGAGCGCATGGCGGAGCTGGCCCCCCAGGGCTTCGCGCTGGCCACCGACGTCGCCGAGTGGCTCGTCCGCCAGGGGGTCCCGTTCCGCGAGGCCCACGAGCTGTCGGGCGCGGCCGTGAAGGCGGCCGAGGCCCGGGGCGTGGAGCTGTGGGACCTCACGGACGACGAGTACGCCGCCATCTCGCCGGCGCTGACCCCGCAGGTCCGCGAGGTGCTCAGCACGGAGGGCTCGCTCGCCTCTCGCGACGCCCAGGGCGGGACCGCACCGACGGCCGTCGCGGCGCAGATCGGGGCGCTCGAGGACGCCCTGGAACCGCTGCGCCGCTGGGCCGACACGCCGGGCTCCGTCGTCGACGCCCGCTGACGCGGTCGCCCGGCCGAGGCGGCGCCGACCGGGCCGGACGCGGCGGCGCCCCCAGGGCACCGCCGCGTCACCCGCCGTTCACCGCGGTCGGCGTAGCATGGGTGGTCACTTTTCCGCCGGGCGGGCCGCAGCATGGTCCGCCCCTCACCGCACCGCGAGGGCCCCCGATGACCGATACCGTGTCCGTCCGCCAGTCCGAGCTCGACCTCGAGCGGGGTCGGGTCGCCGAGCGGTACGCCCGCCTCGACGCCCTGCGTGAGGAGAAGGAGCGCCAGCTCGCGGCCGTGCGCCGGACCGGCCCGCAGGGGTCGCTGCAGAACCACTCCGAGCGCGACGCCTTCGCCAGCCTCTACGAGGACCGACTCGCCCAGCTCTACGCCGTGGACGACCGCCTCGTCTTCGGCCGGCTCGACCTCGACGCCGAGCGGGAGGGTGGGGCCGACGAGCAGCGGTACATCGGGCGCATCGGCCTCACCACCGAGGACCACGAGCGCCTCCTCGTCGACTGGCGCGCGGCCGAGGCCGGCGCCTTCTACCAGGCGACGGCGGCCCACCGGGGCCGCGTGCGCCGTCGTCGTCACCTGATGCTGCGGGGGCGCGAGGTGCGCGACCTCGAGGACGACATCCTGGACCCGACGCTGCTGGGCGAGGACGGCGTGCGCGCCGATGCCCAGGGTGCGCTGCTGGCCGCCGTCACCGCCCGACGCACGGGACGGATGGGGGACATCGTCGCCACGATCCAGGCGGAGCAGGACGAGGTGATCCGCGCGCCCCTGCCCGGGGCGGTCGTGGTGCAGGGCGGGCCCGGCACGGGGAAGACCGCCGTCGCCCTGCACCGCGCCGCCTACCTGCTGTACACCCACCGGGAGCGCCTCGCCCGCTCGGGCGTGCTGATCGTCGGCCCCTCGACCGCGTTCATGCGGTACATCGAGCGGGTGCTGCCCTCGCTGGGCGAGACGGGTGTCGTGATGTCCTCGCTGGGGACGCTGATGCCGGGCGTGCGGGCCGTCCCGGAGCGGGACCTCGACGCGGCGGCGGTGAAGGGCCGGCTGGACATGGTGGACGCCGTCGCCCACGCGGTCGCGCAGCGCCAGCGCCTGCTCGTCGAGCCGCGGCGCCTGATGATCGACGGCACGGCCGTCAAGCTCAAGCCGGCCATGGTCCGGCGCGCCCGGGACAAGGCACGGGCCACCCGCAAGCCCCACAACGAGGCCCGGGTGACGTTCGTGAAGATCCTCGTCCGCGAGCTCGCGGAGAAGCTGCGCAAGAAGCTGGAGAAGTCCTCGGGCGCCCCGGTGCAGCGTGACCTCCTGCTGGAGGACGTGCGCACCTCGCGCGACGTGCGCATCGCGCTCAACCTCTGCTGGATGCCGCTGACGCCGGAGAAGCTCATCGGCGACCTCCTCACCCGGGAGGACCTGCTCCGGGCGGCGGCCCCGTGGCTCTCCGACGCCGAGGTCGGCACGCTCCTGCGGCCGGCCGACGCCCCCTGGACCGAGGCCGACGTGCCCCTGCTGGACGAGGCGGCCGAGCTGCTCGGACGCCTCGAGACCCCGGGCCGGGGCGGTGAGTTCGCGGCCCAGCACGAGCGCAACCTCGAGAACGCCAGGGCGTCCCTGGAGAACATGCACCAGACGCTCGCGGACCTGGGCGTCGACGGCGTCGTGGACGCCGAGCAGCTGGCCGCGGCCAATGAGGCACGCGGGGTGCGACGGACCACCGCTGAGACCGCGGCCCACGACCGCACCTGGACGTACGGGCACGTGGTGGTGGACGAGGCTCAGGAGCTCTCTCCGATGCAGTGGCGCCTGCTGGCGCGCCGCTGCCCGATGAAGTCGTTCACCATCGTGGGGGACATCGCGCAGTCCTCCCGTCGTGACGCGGCCGGCTCGTGGGCGTCCGTCCTCGCCCCGGAGTTCGGGGACCGCTGGCGCCTGGAAGAGCTGACCGTGAACTACCGCTCGCCCGCGCGCGTGATGCGCTGGGCCGCGCAGGTCGCACGGGCGGCCGGGCTCGAGGTCTCCCATCCGCGCGCCGTGCGCGAGGGCGACCACCGCCCGCGCCTGGTGACGGAGCCGGGCGGGGACGTCGCGGCCCTGGCCCTCGACGCGGTCGAGGTCGAGCGGGACCGCGTGCCCGAGGCCCTGACCGCCGTGATCGCCCCCGCCGAGCGGACGGGGGAGCTGCTCACGGTCCTCCGGGAGCGGTGGGGGGAGGCGGCCGTGGACACCGCGCCGCTGCCCGGCGTCGAGATCGTCGTCGCCACCCCGTGGGAGACCAAGGGGCTGGAGTTCGACACCGTCGTGCTCGTCTCGCCCGAGCGGATCGTGGCCGACGCGCGCGGCGTGGTGGGCGATCTGTACGTGGCGATGACCCGCGCCACCCAGTCGCTGTCCGTCGTCGCCGGGACGGACGCGGCCGCGCTGCCGGCCGGGCTGGCGGACGTCCCGGAGTGAGCCCCGCGGGCGACGTCGCACGTGCACGGCGTCGCGGAGGCGCGCGGGCGCGTCGCTAGGCTGGGGGCTATGGCACCCCAGAACGAGGAGCGCGCGGCCCGACTGCGCGCACAGGCGAACGACCCGAGCTTCGAGAACGTCTGGCAGGAGCTGCGCTGGCGCGGGCTCGTGCACGTCTCGACGGACGAGGCCGCGCTGGAACAGGCGCTGGCCGGGGAGCCCGTCTCGTATTACTGCGGCTTCGACCCGACCGCTCCGTCTCTCCACCTGGGACACCTGGTCCAGCTGCTCACACTGCGCCGCCTGCAGCTCGCCGGCCACCGCCCGTATGCCCTCGTGGGCGGCGCCACCGGCCTCATCGGCGACCCGCGGCAGACCTCGGAGCGCGTCCTGAACTCGCAGGAGACCGTGGCGGCGTGGGTGGAGTCGCTGCGCGCGCAGATCGAGCCGTACCTCTCCTTCGAGGGGGAGAACGCGGCGACCATGGTCAACAACCTGGACTGGACCGCGGGCATGAGCGCGCTGGACTTCCTGCGGGACGTCGGCAAGAACTTCCGCGTCGGCACGATGGTGAAGAAGGAGATCGTGGCCAAGCGCCTGAACTCTGATGAGGGCATCTCCTACACGGAGTTCTCCTACCAGGTGCTGCAGGGCAACGACTTCCTCGAGCTGCACCGCCGGCACGGCGTGACCCTCCAGACCGGCGGCTCCGACCAGTGGGGCAACCTCACCGCCGGCACCGAGCTGATCCGCAAGGTGGAGGGGACCCACGCCCATGCGCTGGGCACGCCGCTGATCACGAACGCGGACGGCACCAAGTTCGGCAAGTCCGAGGGCAACGCCGTCTGGCTCGACGCGGAGATGTGCTCCCCGTACGCCTTCTACCAGTTCTGGCTCAACACGGCGGACGCGGACGTCGTCGACCGGCTCAAGGTCTTCACGTTCCTGACCCGCGCGGAGATCGAGGAGTACGCGCAGAAGGTGGCCGACGAGCCGTTCCGCCGGGAAGCCCAGAGGCGCCTGGCGTGGGAGGTCACGGCGCTGGCCCACGGAGAGGAGACGACGACGAAGGTCATCGAGGCCTCCCAGGCGGTGTTCGGAGGCGGCGACCTCACCACGGTGGACCCGGACACGCTGACCGCCGTGCTGGCCGAGCTGCCGCAGGCCGACCGGACCCAGTGGGAGGGGGAGCCGGGCACCGTGACCGCGGTCGAGCTGCTGGTCTCCACCGGGCTGGTCGCCTCGCGCTCCGAGGCGCGTCGGACGGTGCGCGACGGCGGCGCGTCGGTGAACAACGTGCGGGTGACGGATGCCGACCAGGTGTTCACCCGAGACGACGCCCTCGCCGGCCGGCACCTGCTGGTGCGCCGGGGCAAGAAGAACATGGCGGGTGCGGACCTGGGGGAGGCCTGACCACGGCCGCAGACCACCGGTGTCCACCGGGTCGCCAGAAGTGACCGAGGACACGACGGGCGGCGACGGCGGAGGAACCGCCCACGGGAGGAGCACCGGGCCCCGTTCTCCGCAGGATTCTGCGGAGAACGGGGCCCTCCTTCGTGCCCGGACGCCGGGTGTCACCCCTGATTTTGTGTTCGGTGGGATTCGTGTGTAGAGTTCCATCTCGTGCTCAAGACGCCGACCGGGTGACCGGGAGGCGGGGTGAAGAACACAGAATCCGCGGATTCATGCCGAGAATGGCAGGTCCAGGGCGGGTGGTGCTCACCGGGTGCGCGGCCGGCAGTGATGCGGGTCGGGATTCCTGAAGAAGATGATCTGGTTTGACAGCCGGGAATCATGTGGTAAGCTTTTCAAGGCCTTCCACGTGGATGGTCCGGTGAGTGTCTGACACCGCGTTGAGCGGAGTTGACATGGTCGGATCATGTGGTAAGGTTTTCTAGCCCGACCATGTGAACGGACGGTGAATGCTTCGGACACGGAGTTGACACGGTCGAAACGGATGGTCTAGGATGGAGAAGTTGCTCCAGAGCGAAACGGCCCGCGGAGCGGGTCGCTGAAGCTGGAAGCGCCTGTTGTTTGAGAACTCAATAGTGTGCCAAGTTTGTTGATGCCAATTGTTTTAACACATATTGGTTGATCATCGCCTGCCACCCCCGTGGTGTGGTGATGGTCTGCTAGGTATTGAATGGATGTCGTGGTGGTTATTTCCGGCTGCCACGGTGTTGTTCTGTAATTTTTTTACGGAGAGTTTGATCCTGGCTCAGGATGAACGCTGGCGGCGTGCTTAACACATGCAAGTCGAA
>NZ_JABFBA010000031.1:0-56545 GCF_017168445.1 Micrococcus sp. KRD026
GGGTCACGGGGCCCGGGGTCAGTCGACCGAGACGAGGTCGCAGACGAAGATGAGCGTCTCGTTCGGCCCGATCGCGGAGCCGGCGCCGCGGGCGCCGTAGCCCAGGTGCGGCGGGATCTCGAGGCGGCGGCGGCCGCCGACCTTCATGCCGAGCAGGCCCTGGTCCCAGCCGGCGATGACCTGGCCGACGCCGACGGTCAGGGGCAGCGGGGTGCCGCGGTTCCACGAGGCGTCGAACTCCTCGCCGGTGGACCAGGCCACGCCCACGTAGTGGACCTGCACGCGGGAGCCGGCCTCGACGGCCGGGCCGGAGCCCTCGATCAGGTCCTCCACCACGAGCTCGGTGGGCGGGGTCTCGCCCGGGAAGTCGATCTCGGGCTTGGTGCGGTCGTAGTCGCGCTGTCCGAAGGACACGGTGCTCTCCTCTGGGGTTCTCGTGGACGGGGTCAGTTGGCCGACGGGGTGGCGGACGCCTGGGCGTCCAGGATGTCCACCACGAACAGCAGGGGCTCGTTCTCGCCGATGTCCGGCGGGCTGCCCTGCTCACCGTAGGCCTTCTCGGCCGGGATCGACAGGAGGACGCGCGAGCCCACCTTCTGGCCGGCCAGACCCTCCTTCCAGCCCTCGATGACCCGGTTGAGGGAGAACGTGATCGCCTGGCCCGTCTCCCAGGACGAGTCGAAGACCTCGCCGTCGGACCACGTCACGCCCTCGTACTGCACGGTCACGGTGTCGTCCGCCCCGACCTCGTGGCCCTCGCCCTCGATCAGGGGCTGGACCACCAGCTCCTGGGGCGCCTCGCCGTCGGGCTTCGCGATGCTCGGCCGACCGCTCTGCTCGTCCACGGTGACGTCGGGCAGGCGCTCGTCCCGCTCGGTCACCTCCTCGCCCTCGGCCTGCTTCGGCAGGATGGCGTCGATCTTGTAGACGAACAGCTGGGCGGGCTGCGTCTGGGTGGAGGGGGAGGCGCTCGGCGACGCGCTCTCGGTCTGCGGGACGGAGACGTCGTACTCGGGGCTGTACGCGGCGACGATCGTGCCGGCGCCGCTGCCCACCAGCATCTCGTGGATCTCCGGGTTCATGGACTTGAGCTGGTCGTCCACGGGCACGGCCTCCGGTTCGCCGCTGAAGTTCTCGGCGACCACCTCGCCGCTGGCCGGATCGACGACGGCGATCGACATCTTCAGGACGTCGCCCTCCTGCACCTGCTCCCCCTCGCCGGCGGTCAGCACGCGCGTGGTGGGCTGGTCGGTGTCGATCTCCCCGTCGATCTCGACCGTCGGCGCCCCGCCGTCGCCCTCCGTGAAGGTGACACCCGTCAGGGCGTCCGGCTCCCCCTGGCCCTCGCCGACGGCCGCCCGCTCGGGGGCGGCCGACGTGGAGGCCGACGCGGTGTCGCTGTGGGGCTGGTCCGCGCCGTCGTCGCCGGTGGCGCAGGCGGTGGCCAGCATCAGGCCCGCGGCGCCGAGGGACAGCAGCGGCAGCAGGCGGCGACGGCGGCGGGCCGTCGGGGGCTGGGGGGTCTCGAACGAACTCATGCGGGTCACCCTAACGGCGCGTCCTGGGCGTGCGCTGTCAGGCGATTCGCCCGAACAGCCGGTCGACGGCGGCCGACGACGTGTCGAACGGGTCCTTCGTCACGATCGCGTGCAGCGGATGGTCGGTGAGCTTCAGGGTCGTCCAGTCGACGGCGTAGTCCAGGCCGCGCTCCCGGGCGCGGGCCACGAAGTCCGCGCGCACGCGGGCCCGGGTGGTGGGCGGGGCGGTCTCGACGGCGGACCGGGCGGCGTCCTCGGGCAGCAGGCGGGCGACGGCGCCGCGCCGGAGCAGCAGGCGGAACAGCCCCCGGTCGGGGTCGATGTCGTGGAAGGCCAGGTCCAGCTGGGCGAGGCGGGGCGCGTCCCAGCCCAGGTCGTGGCGCGCCCGGTAGTCCTCCAGCAGGCGCAGCTTGATCGCCCAGTCGATGCGGTCCTCGATGCGGGACCGGTCACCGGTGCGGACGGCGTCGAGCACCTCGCCCCACAGGGTGAGGACCTCCCCCACCCGGTCGTGGTGGGCGCCCTCCGCGGCGACGAAGGTGCGGGCCCGCTCGAGGTAGTGCTCCTGCAGCTCGAGCGCGGAGGCCTCCCCCTCCCGGAGCGCGATGCGGGCCGTGCCGGTGAGGTCGTGGGAGATCTGCCGCACCGCACGGGTGGGGTGGGCGACGACGCGGTCCCCGAGCGGGAAGCCCGCCTCGATCATCCGCAGCAGCAGGTCGGTGGCGCCGAAGCGCAGCAGGTGGGTGTGCTCGGAGAGGTTCGTGTCCCCCACGATCACGTGGAGGCGCCGGTACTCGGAGGCGTCCGCGTGCGGCTCGTCCCGCGTGTTGATGATCGGCCGGGACCGCGTGGTGGAGGAGGACACGCCGTCCTGCACGAAGTCGGCGCGCTGGGAGAACGCGAAGTGGGCCGGGCCCTCGCCCTCGGGCCACGTGCCGGCGGGCACGACGCGGCCCGCGCCCACGAGGATCTGCCGGGAGACGAGGAACGGGACGAGCGCCTCGGTGAGCCGCCGGTACTCGGTGCGCCGGCGCAGCAGGTAGTTCTCGTGGGAGCCGTAGGAACTGCCCGAGGAGTCGGCGTTGTTGCGGTAGAGGTGGATCCGGCCGCCGACCCCGTCCGTGGCCATGCGCTCCTCGGCCTGGACCACGAGGTCGTGCAGCAGCAGGTCCCCCGCCCCGTCCGAGGCGATGAGCTCGTCGAGCGTCGAGCACTCGGCGGTCGCGTACTCGGGGTGGGAGCCGACGTCGAGATAGAGCCGGGAGCCGTTGGCCACGAACACGTTCGAGGACCGCCCCCACTCGACGACGGGCCGGAAGAGGTAGCGGACGACCTCTTCGGGGCTGAGCGCGCGCCCCTCCGGGTTCCAGTGCTGGACGCCGTACTCCGTCTCCAGGCCGAAGATCCGGCGGGCGCGGTCCGCGTCGGTCACTGGCCGCCCTTCTGGACGAAGCCCTTGACGAACTCCTCGGCGTTGGACTCCAGCACCGAGTCGATCTCGTCCAGCAGGCTGTCCAGGCGCTGGTCCTGGGCCGCGGGCTTCACGTGCGCCTGGCCCGCCGCGGCGCCGGTCTCGTCGTCGCCGCCGGACGGGCGTGGGCGGATCTGCTCCTGGGACATGGTGGCCTCCTCGTGCGTCGACGCGGGTCGGTGTGCTCCGTCCGCGTCCACCCATCCTGCCCCACGCGCGGGCCACGTTTCAGCCCCACGCCCCCGGGTTGCCCCGCGCTGGCAGGATGGGGGCATGCGCCTGTGGACCCTTCACCCCCGCCACCTCGACCGTCAGGGCCTGACGGGCGCCTGGCGCGAGGCCCTGCTCGCGCAGGCCGTCCTGGCCGGCCGCACGCGCGGGTATCGGGACCACCCGCAGCTGCTGAGGTTCCGGGAGCACCCGGACCCGTCCGGCGCGATCGGTGCGTTCCTCTCCGGCCTCGAGGCCGAGGCCACGGCGCGCGGCTATCGCTTCGACCACTCCCGGATCGACCGGCCGTGCCCCGCCCCCGACGGCGCGGTGCGCATCCCGCCCGCCGGTCTCGCACCGATCCCGGCCACCACGGGCCAGCGCGACCTGGAGTGGCGTCACCTGTGCGCCAAGCTGGCCGCGCGCAGCCCCGCCTGGCTCGAACGGTGGTCGGACACGCCCGTCCCCGACGTGCACCCGCTGTTCACGATCGTCCCGGGGCCGGTCGCCTCCTGGGAGCGCGCCTGAGGGCGGGCCACGGTCGGGCCCGGTCTGGCACCGTGGGGGCATGATCCGCGACGAGAGCATCGAGAGCTATCTGGGGCGCCTCGCCTCCGGCGAGCCCACCCCCGGCGGCGGCGCGACGGGCGCGCTCGCGGTCGCCGAGGGCGCCGGACTGCTGGCCATGGCGGCCCGGTTCAGCGCGGCCGAGGAGGACGCCCGGGCATCGGAGGGCCTGATCGCGGCGTGCCTCGGCCTCGCCGACGGCGACGAGCGGGGCTTCGGCGCCGTGGCCGAGGCGTTCGGGCTGCCCCGCGACACCCTGGAGGACCGGGCCCGGCGCTCGGCCGCGATCCAGGCCGCCCTGGCCGAGGCCGTCCAGCCGCCCCGCGGGATCGTCGACGTCGCCGAGCGTGCGCTGGACCTGGCCGAGCGTGTGCTGGACGCGGCGAACCCGAACGTGCTCTCCGACGTCGGTGCGGCGCTCGGCTGCGTCCGGGGCGGCCTCACCGCCGCCGCGGTGACCCTCGAGACCAACCTGGGCCCCCTCCGCGACGAGGGCCTGGAGGGCATCGTGCGCACCGACGTCGACCGGGCGGACCGTCTCGTCGCGCGGGCGGACGCCCTGCTGGGCCGCGTGCGCGCGGCCGTCACGGGCTGAGCGCCCGCCCCCGCCTCAGGCCCGTGCGCCGAACAGCGGCGCCAGCGTGGCCACGAGCGCCTCGTCGTCGGGCCGGGGCGCGGCGGCGTCCTCCCACCAGCCGGGCAGGTCCACGGCGGCGCCGACCAGCGGCTCGGCCAGGTGCAGCCGGTGCACCCGCTCCCCCGCCCCGCGCAGCAGCAGCGTCTCCCACGCGGCGCCGGCCACGCGGTCACCGTGGCGGCCCACGAGGTTGCCGCGGGTCCACGCGCGGGTGGCCCGCGGCGGCGTGGCGACGGCGGCACGGATCTCCGCCTCATCGGCGAGCGTCCGGAGGGCGCCGGCGGCCACGAGGCGGCGGTGCAGGGAGCGGGCCGGGCGCAGGTCGGCGTACTGCAGGTCCACCATCGCGAGGCGGGGGTCGGTCCAGTCCGCGCCCGTGCGGGCCCGCAGGCCCTCGAGGACGCGCAGCTTGGCCGCCCAGTCGGCGCGGTCGCTCAGGGACAGCGGATCCGCGGTGGCGTCGTCGAGGTCGATGGCCCAGGCCTCCAGCACCTCGCGCGTCTGCGGATCCGTCACCCCGAAGGCGGCGCAGTGGGCGCGGGCCGCGTCCAGGTAGGACCGCAGGATCTGCAGCCCGGTCCAGTGCCGGCGCACGGGGCCGTCCGCGGTGCGTTCGAGCAGCGGCACCGTGGCCCGCAGACCCGGGTCGTGGCTGATCGTCTGCAACGCGGCCACCGGGTCGTCCAGGGTGAGCCGGGGCGCCGTCCCGGCCTCGGCCATCGCGAGGACGAGCGCGGTCATGCCCATCCGCAGCCACGTGGCGTGCTGGCTCAGCGTCGCGTCGCCGATGATCACGTGGAGCCGGCGGTAGGCCTCGGGACGGGCGTGCGGCTCGTCCCGCGTGTTGACGATCGGCCGGTGGATCGTGGTCTCCAGCCCCACGGGCTCCTCGAAGTAGTCGGCCCGCTGCGACAGCTGGAAGCCCGGCCGCTCCCCCGCCGGGCCGAGCCCCACGCGGCCCGCGCCCACGAGCACCTGCCGCGCCGCGAAGAACGGCAGCAGGACGGCGGTGAGCTCCTCGAAGTCGAGGGACCGGGCCACGAGGTAGTTCTCGTGCGCGCCGTAGGACTGGCCCTTGCCGTCCACGTTGTTCTTGTAGACCAGCACCTCCGGGGCGCCCTCGGCCTGGCCGATGTGCTCGGCCGCCGCCTGCGCGACCAGGTCCCCGGCGGCGTCCCACACCATGGCGTCCCGCGGGGTGGTCGTCTCCGGCGACGAGTACTCCGGGTGGGCGTGGTCCACGTACCAGCGCGCACCGTTGGCCAGCACGGTGGACAGGAGCAGGTGCACGGGCTCCCCGTCCGGGCCCACGAGCGCCTCGTCGGTCAGCTGCGAGGGGTGCGCCGCCGAACGCGGCAGCCGCCAGCCGCGGGCGTCCACGAGCGGCGACTCCCCCGTGTAGTCCCACTCCGTGCCGGCCACCGCCGAGCCGGACCGGGTGACCAGGTCCGCGTACGCGTTCACGAGCTCGACCGAGAGCACGCTGTGGTGCGCCCCCGGGTTGGCCGGCGCGTGGATGCCGAACTCGGTCTCCGTGCCCATCACGCGGTGCACGCCCCAGCCGGCGGCGTCCCTCCCGTTCGGGGGCACCGCCGCGCCGTGGAACAGCCGGCGCTGGCCCTCGAAGGCGGGGGTCGGGCCGACGTCGACGGCGGCGGCCCGGGCGAAGCCGTCCGCGGCCCCGCGGCCGAACGCGCTCATGCCTCGACCCCCCGGACCATGCGCAGCGAGCGCAGCCGAGGACCGCGCCAGCCGGAGGTGCGCGCCCACTCGGCAGGCGCGACCGTGGCCAGCAGGTCCGTCTGGTCCTCCAGCACCGCGGCCACGGCCTCGCGCAGGTGGCCCTCGCGGACGCCGAGCGCGGCCGGGGCCTGGCCGGCGGCCAGGTAGTCGCGCACCGCGTGCCGCTTGGCGCGGTCCACGACGTCGGCCACCACGGCGCCCGAGACGAGGTCGGCCAGGTGCAGGGCGTGGGTCGTGCCGGACACGTCCGTCAGCTCCGCCAGCGCGGTGTCCGCGCCGCGGTCGTAGAGGGCGGCGACCGTCCGGGCGATGAGCGTCGCGCGGGCCGCGTCCGCGGAGCCGGCCGCCGCGACGTCGTCGGCGTGCAGGGGCACGTCCGCGGTGAGGTGCTTGGCCATGATCTCCGCGGCGCCGGCGGCGTCGGGACGGTCCACCCGGATCTTCACGTCCAACCGGCCGGGGCGGAGCACGGCCGGGTCGATCATGTCCTCGCGGTTGGAGGCCCCGATGACGATCACGTTCTCGAGGGCCTCGACGCCGTCGATCTCGGTGAGCAGCTGCGGGACGATCGTGGTCTCCACGTCCGAGGAGACGCCGGAGCCGCGCGTGCGGAACAGCGACTCCATCTCGTCGAAGAAGATGACCACGGGGAAGCCGGCGTCGGCCTTCTCGCGGGCCCGGTCGAAGATGACGCGGATCTGCCGCTCGGTCTCGCCCACGTACTTGTTCAGCAGCTCGGGTCCCTTGACGTTGAGGAAGAACGAGCGCTCGCCGTCCGCGCTGCGGGCCGAGAGGGCGTTGGCCACGGCCTTGGCGAGCATGGTCTTGCCGGTGCCGGGCGGGCCGTACAGCATGATCCCCTTGGGGGCGCGCAGGCCGTGCTCGCGGTAGACCTCGGGGTGCAGGAACGGGATCTCGACGGCCTCGCGGATCCGGTCGATCTGCGGGCCGAGGCCGCCGATGTCCTCGAATGTGACGTCCGGGACCTCTTCCAGCAGCACCTCGTCCACCTCGGACAGCTCGACCCGCCGCAGCGCCCATTCGACGCGGGCGTCCACGGTGACGGCGTCCCCGTGGCGCAGGTCGACGCCCTCCAGCGCGGGCGCGCGCCGCACCACGCGCTCCTCGTCCGCCGTGCCGGCCAGGACGAGGCCGCCGTCGGGCAGCGCCTCCTTGACGCGCAGCAGCTGACCCGACCCCGTGCCCGGGGCGACGCCGACGATCGAGCTGGACTCGTCCAGCAGCACCTGGGCGCCGGGGGTGAGGCGGGCGGCGTCGAGCAGCGGGGAGACCGTCACGCGCAGCCGCCGGCCGTTCTGCACGACGTCCGCTCCCCCGCGCACCACGGCGCCGGTCTCCACGCCCTCCTCGGGCTCGCGCGGGGCGTGGACGGCCTCGAGGGTGGCGAAGGTGAACGGCGGATGCGTGACGGCGTCCAGGTTCTCCTTGAGCGTCGTGATCTCGGCGCGCGTGGCCTCGAGCAGCTCGACCATGCGCCGGTTGTTGCGGGCGGCCGTCTGCGTCTGGGCCTCGGCGGCCCGACGGCGTTCGCTCAGGCCGGCGGCGTGCCGCTGGGCGGACTGCAGCTGGTGCCGCAGCCGTTCGGCCTCGGCCTGGGATTGCCGCAGCAGCTCCCGTGCCTCGGCGAGGCGCTGCTCGGCGTGCTCCGTGCCTGATTGCGCGTGGTGGTCCACCGGTGCTCCGTCCACTCAGTCCTGCTCCCCGGTCGGGGTCCTCCCACCGTACGCGTCCACGCCCTGCTCGGCGGCGCGTGACCGCGCGGCCATGAGGCGGGCCTCCTTCGCCGCCTTGCGCGCCTTCTTGTCTGTGATCGGCCGTTCGCCGAGGGCCTCGGGCGTCCACCGGGCCTCGTCGGCCGGCTGCCAGGCCTCGACGTCCTCGGCTCTGAACTCGGAGACCTTGGAGCGCTTCTTCAGGCGCAGCGCCTCCTCGCCCGAGGCCAGGCGGCGGGCCGTGAGGAGGAAGCCGGTGTGCGCGACCATGCGGTGGTCGGGGCGCACGGCGAGCCCGTCCAGGTGCCAGCCGCGCACGAGGGTCTCGTTGGCCTCGACCTGCGTGAAGCGGCCCGAGTCCCGGATGGCCTCGGCCACGCGGGAGAGCTGGGTGGCGGTGGCCACGTAGTTCAGCCACACACCGCCGGGGGCCAGGACCTCGGCGACGGCGTCGAGGCACTCCCAGGGGGCCAGCATGTCCAGGACCACCCGGTCCACGGAGCCCGGCTCGTGGACCTTGGGCATCTCCTCCTGCGCGTCGCCGAGGTGCACCGACCAGGCGGGGTGCTCGGCGCCGAAGAAGGCCTCCACATTGGCCCGGGCGACGTCCGCGAACTCCGGGCGGCGCTCGTAGGAGTGCAGGCGCCCGTGGTCGCCCACGGCGCGCAGCAGGGACATGGACAGGGCGCCGGAGCCCACGCCGGCCTCGACCACGACGGCGCCCGGGAAGATGTCCGCCTGCTGCACGATCTGCGCCGCGTCCTTCGGGTAGACCACCGTGGCGCCGCGGGGCATGGACAGGACGAAGTCGTTCAGCAGGGGGCGCAGCACCTGGTACGGCTGGCCGGCCGAGTTCTCGACCACGACGCCCTCGAAGCCGCCGATCAGGTCGTCGTGCCGCAGCACGCCCTGGTAGCTGTGGAACTCCCCGCCGGGCAGCAGGGTGATCGTGTTGAGGCGGCCCTTCGCGTCCTTGATCTGCACGCGCTGGCCGGCCCGCAGGGGGCCGCGGCGCGCGCTCACGCCGGTGGGTTCGGTCATGGGGGGCTCCTTCGGTTCAGGGACGCCGCGTCGCGTCGACGGCGGCGAGGATCGTCTCGCGGGGCACCACGGAGCGCACGAGGCCGTGCGCGTCGGTCAGCACCCACACGGGGGTCTGGGGGTCGGCCAGGCGGGCGGCCAGGTCGGGACCGGCGGCGGGGACGTCGTCGCGGACGAGGACTGCCCCCGGGGCCAGCGCGACGGCGACCGCGGCCAGGGCGGTGGTCGTGCGGCGCTCCGGGGTGAGGCCCGCCGCGGCCGCGAGGTCCAGCACGCCGCGGGGCCGACCGGCCCCGTCCACGGCCACGACGGCGCGGCGGCCGTCGTCCGCCTGGGCCAGGGCCTCGGCGACGCTGAGGTGCTCGGGCAGGGCGACGGCGGGCGCCTCGACCTGTTCGAGCCGCAGGGTCTCCAGCCGGCGGCTCCAGCGCCCGTGGCGCACGGCGTCGTCCGCGCCCCGCCACAGGGTGAGGGCGACCCAGGCCGCCAGGACGACGACGAACAGGTCCGGCGCGCGGCCCGCGAGGATCGGGGGGCCGAGCACGGCCGCGAGGACGCCCACCGCGACGACGCGCCCGGCCCAGCCGGCCGCCTCGACGCCACGGGCCCGGGAGCCGGTGGCGGCCCAGACGGCGGACTCGACCATGCGGCCGCCGTCGAGCGGGGTGCCCGGCAGCGCGTTGAACGCGGCCAGGAGGAGGTTGGCCCACACCGTGACCTCGAGCAGCAGGGCGGGGACGGACGGGCCGGCCACGGCGCGGGCCGCCAGGTGGGCGAGGCCCGCGAGCACGAGGTTCGCGGCGGGGCCTGCCATCGCGGTGAGCACCGTGTCCAGCGGCCGGGCGGACGGGCTGCGGAACTGGGTGTGCCCGCCCCACAGGGTGAGCGCGATCTCCTCGGTGCGCTGGCCGAAGGCGCGGCCGGTGAGGGCGTGGGCGGCCTCGTGGACCAGGACGGAGAGCGCCAGGAGCACGGCGTACCCCAGGGCCACCCCGTAGGCGCCGCCGCCGAGCGAGGGCAGCGCGCGCTGGATCTGCGGGCCGAACGCGAGGGTGATGGCCGCTGCGATCAGGAGCCAGGACCAGGATAGACGCACCGGCGCGCCGGCGATCGTGCCCAGCCGGACGGAGGCGGGCCCGCTCATTCGGCCCCGTCCCCTCCGGGCCCGCGCGCGGCGGCGATCTGACGGACCGCGGCGAGGTCGGCCGGCGTGCGGCCGGCGAGCGTCGTCCACTCGACGGTCGCAAGCCCCGCCGGCAGCGGCAGCACGCTGGGCACGCCGACCGTGGGCAGGCCCGCGGCCATGGCCGCGCCGACGCCCACCGGGGAGTCCTCGACCGCCACACAGTCGGCGGCCGTCAGCCCCGGTGTCCGCTCGGCCAGCAGCTGCAGGCCCAGCCGGTACGCCTCCGGGTCGGGCTTGCCCCGGGAGACCATGTCCCCCGAGACGACGACGTCCAGCGTGCCCGCCGGCGCCCGCTCGGCCAGTGCGCGGGCCAGTGGGGCATGGGACATCGTCACGAGGGCGCCCGGCACGCCGGCCTCGGCGAGCGCGACGAGCAGCTCCCGGGCGCCCGGCCGCCACGGCACCCCGCTGACGACCCCCTGGACGACCTCGTGCATCGTCAGGTCGATGATCCGCTGCACGGGCAGGTCCAGCCCGGCCTCCTGCAGGCGGCGCGCTCCCTCGTCCAGGGGGCGTCCCACGAGGGAGGCGGCCAGGTCCTCCGACCAGGTGCCGCCGTGCTCGACCACCAGCCGGCGCTGGACGGCGTTCCACAGGGGCTCGGTGTCCACGAGGGTGCCGTCCATGTCCCACAGGACGGCGCGCGGCAGGCGGCGGGCACGGTCGTCCGGGGCGGGCGCGGGGTGGCGGGACATGGAGTGCATCCTATCGAGCGCCGCCGCCGGGGCGTGCCGGGCGGGTCGCGGGCCGTGACCCCGTCGTCGGGCCGTGTCTAGGCTGGCCGCCATGACCGACGCTACCTCCGAGGACCAGCCGGACGACGCCCTGGGCCCGCTGCGGACCCACCTGACGGCGACCGTGGACGCGCTCGAGGCCGGGCGGCGGGCCCCCACGGTCCTGCTGCTGGCCTTCGAGGGCTGGAACGACGCCGGGGAGGCCGCGACCGGGGCCCTGGGCGCGCTGCGGGAGCAGTGGGACGCGGCGGACGCGGGACGGGTGTGCGACGGCGAGTTCTACGACTACCAGGTCACCCGGCCCCTGGTCCGGCGCGACGCCGACGGGCTGGGCACGCTGGACTGGCCGGCCGTCACCCTGCACGAGGCGTTCCTGGACCGGGAGGGCCGGCCCGTCGCGGGCGAGGCCGCCCCGCCGGACGGGGTGCGCGTGCTCCTCGCCGTCGGCGTGGAGCCGAACGTGCGGTGGCGTGCGTTCCTCGAGGAGCTGTTCACCGCGGCCGACGCGCACGACGTGGACGCCGTCGTGACGCTGGGCGCGCTGCTGGCGGACGTGCCCCACACCCGGCCCCTGCGCGCCCGCCCGACCTCGCCGCTCGTGGACGTGCGGGTGGCCGTCGGCGCGGACCGTCCGGTCTACGAGGGGCCCACCGGGATCATCGGCGTCATCGCGGACGAGGCCGCGCGCCGCGGCCTGCCGAGCCTCTCACTGTGGGGGACGGTGCCCCACTACGTGGCCCAGGCGCCCTCCCCCAAGACGCTGCTCGGGCTGGTCGAGGCGGTCGAGGACCTGCTGCACGTGAGCGTCTCCACGCGCGGGCTGGAGGACGACGCGAGGGCCTGGCAGCGCGGCGTGGACGAGCTGGCCGCCGAGGACCCCGACGTCGCCGCCTACGTCCGGCAGCTCGAGGAGGCCCAGGACACCCAGCAGCTGCCGGAGGCCTCGGGCGAGTCGATCGCGCGGGAGTTCGAGCGCTACCTGCGCGGGCGCGGCGGACGCTGACGCCCGGCCGCGCCCGGCGGGGTCAGCGCAGGCGCAGACCCAGCAGCGCCGCCACGACGTCGACCACCGGCACCGGGTCGGCGGCTGCCTCGGCCAGGCCGGGCAGGGTGCCGGCCGCCCATGCGTCGAGGGCCTCCAGCGCGCGGGGGGCGTCGAGGTCGTCCGAGAGCGCCGCGTGGACCGCGTCCAGCACGGCGACGCCGGCGGCGGCATGCGGTCCGTCCAGGGCGGCGCGCCAGCGGGCCACCCGCGCCTGGGCGTCGGCGAGCACCTGCTCGGACCACTCCCAGTCCGACCGGTAGTGGTGCGCGAGGATGGCCGCCCGGACGGCCACCGGCTCGACGCCCCGCGCCCGCAGGCGGGAGACGAGTTCGAGGTTGCCGAGGGACTTGGACATCTTCTCGCCGTCCAGGGCCACCATGCCGGTGTGCGCGTAGGTGTGCGCGAGCGGCAGGCCGTCGACGGCGGTGGCGTGCGCGGCGGAGAACTCGTGATGCGGGAACCGCAGGTCGGAGCCGCCGCCCTGCACCGTGAACGGCGCCGGCAGGTGGGCCCGGGAGATCACGGAGCACTCGATGTGCCAGCCGGGCCGGCCGGAGCCGAGCGACCGCCCGTCCCAGGCCGGCTCGCCCTCGCGGTGCACGCGCCACAGCAGCGGGTCCAGCGGGTCGCGCTTGCCGGGGCGGTCGGGATCGCCTCCCCGCTCCGGGAACACCGCGGCCATCTCGTCCAGGCCCATCGCGGAGACCTGGCCGAGACGCCAGTCGGTCGCGGACTGGGCCGCGCGGACGTCGAAGTAGACGTCCCCGTCGGGCTCGCCGTCGCCGCCCGGCACGCGGTAGGCCCGGCCCGCCGCCAGCATCGTCTCGACGGCGTCCACCACCAGGCCCACCGCCTCGGTCGCGCCGACGTAGTGGTCCGGGGCGAGCACCTCGAGGGCGGCCATGTCCGCACGGAACAGGTCGGTCTGCTCCTCGGCGAGCGCGCGCCAGTCGACGCCGGTCGCCTCGGCCCGCTCGAGCAGGGGGTCGTCCACGTCGGTCACGTTCTGGACGTAGGCGACCTCGAGACCGGCCGCGCGCCAGTAGCGGTGCAGCAGGTCGAAGGCCACATAGGTGCTCGCGTGGCCGAGATGCGTCGCGTCGTACGGGGTGATCCCGCAGACGTACAGCGAGGCGCGCTGCGCGTCGTTGCCCGGATGCCGAGTCCGTCCCGTGGCGGTGTCGTGCAGCCGCAGCCGGTCGGGGCGGCTCGGCACGGCGGGCGGGGCGGGGGTGCTCCAGGACTTCACGGGACTCCTCAGATCGGGGTGGTTCGGCGGTGCCGGGCCGCCATGCCCGGCGGCGGGAGCGGGCTCAGGCGCTGATGACGCCCGCGCCCAGCAGGGCGAACAGGACGCCGCCCAGGAGGATGCGGTACCAGACGAACGGCAGGTACGAGTTGGTGCTGATGAAGCGCATGAGCCAGGCGATGACCGCGTAGGCCACCACGAAGGCGATCGCGGTCGCGACCAGCGTCTCCCCCATGCCGTACGGGCCCTGCGTGCCGGGATCGGTGAGCGAGGTGTACAGCTTGTACAGGCCGGAGGCGAACACGGCGGGCACCGCCAGCAGGAACGCGTAGCGGGTGGCGGCGGGCCGGGTGTAGCCCATGGCCAGGCCGGCCGCGATGGTGCCGCCGGAGCGCGAGACGCCCGGGATCAGCGCGAGGGCCTGGGCCAGGCCGTAGAGGACGCCGTCCCGCACGGTGAGCTTCTCGAGCGGCTTGGTCTGACGGCCGAGCCGGTCCGCCAGGGCGAGCAGGACGCCGAACACGATGAGCATGGTCGCCGTGATCCACAGCGACCGGAACTCCGTGTCGATCCAGTCCTCCAGCAGCAGGCCCAGGACCGCGATCGGGATCGAGCCCACGATGATCAGCCAGCCCATGCGCGCATCGGGGTCCGAGTGCGGGATCCGCCCCGTGACCGCGGCGCACCACCGGCCGATGATGCGGGTGATGTCGCGCCAGAAGTAGATGAGGACCGCCAGCTCCGTGCCGAGCTGCGTGATGGCCGTGAAGGCCGCCCCCGGGTCGGTCGCGGAGGGCAGGAACTCGCCCACGATGCGGATGTGGGCGGAGGAGGAGATGGGCAGGAACTCCGTGAGGCCCTGCACCAGGCCCAGGATGATGGCTTCGATCCACGTCACGGAGGGTCACTGTACGCGACGGCCCCGGGTGGGAACCCGGGGCCGTGCGGTCCGTCACGAGCAGGACGGTCAGTCGTCGTCGTCCTCGTCGTCGAAGAGGTCGAGCGGGGTGACCTCCTCGGTGTCCGCGTACAGGGCGTCCTCGTAGGCCTCGAAGGCGTCGGCCACGGCGAAGAACGCGGCTTCGACGGCGGGGTCGTCCTCGCCCCGCTTGTTCTGCGCGGCCACGAGGTGTTCGTTCAGGGCGGTGGTGAGGGCCTCGAGGGCCATGCGGGCGTCAGAGCTCATGGGTGAACGGTAACCCGGTGGCCGGTGGCGCGGCCAGGGGTGGGCCGTGCGGGACCGGCCGCCGGACCCGAGTCCGTCTGCCAGGATGGGCGGGTGCGTGAACAGCTGATGTCCTCGACCCTCGACGCGATCTCCCGCGGACAGAAGTGGGAGTACCTGGTGATGACGGTCGCCGCCCACGAGTCCCTCGCCGACGCCCGACGGCGCCTCGTGGAGCACGCGGAGTACGGCCAATGGGAGCTGCAGCGCTCCGTGCACTACCGCGACGGGGCGCGCCGCTATTGGATGCGCCGCCGGGTGATGCGCGTGGCCTCGACCCTGCAGACCCTCTGAGGCGCGGGCGCGACGACGCCGCCCCGGCCGTCGTCGCCGCCCGCGGCCCGGATCAGCGCGGCTCCAGCATCCGCTCGAGCACCCGGCAGCCGAACTCGAGCGCGTCCACGGGCACCCGCTCGTCGATGGCGTGGAACAGGGACGTGAAGGCCAGGTCGGCGGGCAGGCGCATGGGCGCGAAGCCGTAGCCGGTGATGCCCAGCCGGGAGAGGGACTTGTTGTCCGTGCCCCCGCCGAGCATGAACGGCAGCACCTGGGCCTCGGGGTCCTCCGCCTGCAGCGAGGCGATCATCAGCTCCACCAGGTCCCCGGAGAAGGGGGTCTCCAGGGCGACGTCCCGGTGCTCGGGTGCGATGGTCACCTCGGGGCCGGCGAGCTCGGCGATCGTGGCGAGGGCGGACTCCTCCTCCCCGGGGATCAGGCGGACGTCCACGGTGCCGGTGGCCGAGGACGGGATGACGTTGTGCTTGTAGCCGGCGGTCAGCCCCGTCGGGTTGGACGAGGTGCGCAGGGTGCCGGCCACCCAGGACCGGGCCTGCCCGAGCGCGTCGAGCTGCGGCGTCGGGTCCGCCTCGTCGAAGTCGACGCCCATGATCTCCGCCACCTGTTCGAGCAGCGCGCGCGTGGTCTTGGTGTACACGAGCGGCCACTCGTGCCCGCCGATGCGGGTCATGGCGCCGGCCAGCCGGGTGACCGCGTTGTCCGGGTGCGGGGCCGAGCCGTGCCCGGGGGCGCCCTCCGCGGTGAGGTTGAGCCAGGCGAGCCCCTTCTCCGCGGTCTGCACGAGGTAGGCGCGCGAGCCGTGCACCTCGGTGGAGAAGCCGCCCACCTCGGAGATCGCCTCGGTGCACCCGTCGAACACCTCGGGGTGGTGGTCCACGACCCAGCGTGCGCCGTAGACGCCGCCGGCCTCCTCGTCGGCGAAGAACGCGACCGTCAGGGGGCGCCGCGGCCGGCGGCCCGTGCGGGCCAGGTGCAGCAGCACCGCGAGCACCATGGCGTCCATGCCCTTCATGTCCACGGCGCCGCGCCCCCAGATCATGCCGTCCTTGAGCTCGGCGCCGAACGGGTCCACGCTCCACTCGTCCGCCTCGGCGGGGACCACGTCCGTGTGCCCGTGGATGACGAGCCCCGGCGCCTCCGGATCCCAGCCCGGCAGATGCCCGACGACGGAGACCCGGCCCGGCGCCGACTCGAAGAAGCGGGGGGTCATCCCCGCCTCGGCCATGAGCCGGGCGCAGTACTCCGCGGCCTCGGGCTCACCGACGGAGACGTTGCCCCCGCGGTTGGTCGTGTCGATCCGGATGAGGTCGCGGCAGATCTCCACGACGCGGTCCTCGGGGCGCGAGCGGGCGGGGTTCACGATGTTCTCGACCATGGTTTTGAGCCTAGCCCGAACCCGTGCTATCTTTCTCGAGTTGCCCGGAGCGGGACGGACCGGACAGGACCGGAACGCGGTGGGCGACGGAGCCTCTCCCAGGGTTCCACCGATGAGCGCGAGTGGCGGAATTGGTAGACGCGCAGCGTTGAGGTCGCTGTGTCCGCAAGGACGTGGGGGTTCAAGTCCCCCCTCGCGCACCGCTCGTCGAGCAGCAGGGCCCCGGTCGTCACGACCGGGGCCCTGCGTGTTCCCCGGACCGGCGTCCCCTCTAGAGTGGTGTCCGTGCGACGGCAGGCGCCGTCGGTGGAACCGCACGACGGCATGGAGGACCCGATGGCCCTGGAAGCCCCCGCACTGCTGCATCGGCTCGCGCGAGCCCACGGGGTGCAGCCCGAGTACGTCGGGCAGGACGGCTCGGCCCAGACCGTGCCGGACGAGGCCCTCGTGAAGGTGCTCGCCGCCCTCGGGGTGTCGGTCCGTCCGGACGGGGTCGCCGCCCTGGCCGAGGCGGTGGAGGAGGCGGAGACGGCCCCCTGGCGGGACGTGCTCCCGCCCACCGTGGCCGCCCGGTCCGGTCACCGCCTGTCCGTGCCGTGCCACGTGGCCGCGGGCGAGCCGGTCGTGGCCCGCGTGCGCACGGAGGACGGGCGGACCCTCGAGGTGAGCGTGAGCGAGCCGGTGTCCGAGGTCCGCCTCGTGGACGGCGTCGAACGCGAGCGCGTCCACGTTCAGATCCCCGCCGACCTCGCCCCGGGCTGGCACCGGCTGGAGGTGACCAGCGGCTCCGGCTCCACCGCCTCCGCGGTCCTGGTCTGCGCCCCGACCCGGCTGAGCACGGCGCGTCCCTTCCTCGAGCGCCGCGGCTGGGGCGCGGCCGCGCAGGGCTACTCGGTGACCTCCGCGGACTCGTGGGGCATCGGCGACGCGGCGGACATGGCGTCCCTGGCCGAGATCGTCGCCCGGCACGGTGCCGACTTCCTGCTGCTGCACCCCCTGCACGCGATCGAGCCCGGCCCCCATCCGGCGGACTCCCCCTACTCCCCCGTCTCCCGTCGGTTCCTCTCGGCGCTGGTCGTGCACGTGCCCTCGATCCCCGAGTTCGCCGACCTGCCCGCCGCGGAGCAGGCGGAGCTGCGGTCGGCCGGCGCCCGCGTCCAGGCGGAGCTGGAGCGCACCGGCCGGATCGATCGGGCCGCCGTCGCCGCCGTCCTGTGGCCCGCGCTGCGCCGCGTGCACGAGGTGCCCCGCTCCCCCGAGCGCGAGGCCGCCTACGCACGGTTCCGCGCCGAGGCCGGCCCGGGCCTGGACGACTTCGCCCTCTGGTCCGTCCTGCGGCTGGACGGCGACGGCACCGGACCCGATCTCGCCGACCCGGCCTGGGCGCCGGGCGGGGTCGAGGCGGAGCGGGTCCGCGTCGAACGCGCGACCGACGTCGACCTGCACCGCTGGGTGCAGTGGATCGCCGCCGAGCAGCTCGCCGGCGTGCAGGAGCGGGCCCGGGCGGCCGGCATGCGCATGGGCGTCATGGTGGACCTGGCAGTCGGGGCGACCCGCGAGACCGCGGACGCGTGGATGCTCGGGGACGTGCTGGTGCCGACCATGTCCGTCGGCGCGCCGCCCGAGCTGTTCAACCAGCTGGGCCAGGACTGGTCGCAGCACCCCTGGCATCCGCGCCGCCTGGCCGAGACCGGCTACGCCGCGTTCCGGGACATGCTGCGCACCGTGCTGCGCGGCGCGGGCGGCATCCGGATGGACCACGTCCTGGGGCTGTTCCGCCTGTGGTGGATCCCGGAGGGCGCCGGTGCCACCCAGGGCGCGTACGTCGAATACGACCACGAGGCGATGCTCGCCGTGCTCACGCTCGAGGCCGAGCGGGCCGGCGTCGTCGTGGTGGGCGAGGACCTCGGCACGTTCGAGCCGTGGGTGCAGCGCCGCCTGGCCGAGGCCGGCGTGCTCGGCACGTCGATCCTGTGGTTCGAACAGGAGGACGGCGAGCCCACCCCGCCGGAGCGCTACCGGCGGCTGGCCATGGCGGCGGTGAACACGCACGACCTGCCGCCCACGGCCGGTTACCTCGAGGGCGTCCAGGTGGACCTGCGCGAACGGCTGGGCCTCTACACCGTGGACGTCGCCCAGGAACGCCGCCGGTCGGCGGAGGAGGTGCGCGCGTTCCTCGCCGCCGCGGCCCGGCGCGGGCTGCTCGCCGAGGCGGACGTGGACGTCCCCGACGCCGGCCCCGAGGTGCGCGAACGCCAGATCGTGGCCCTGCACCGCCTGCTCGCGCAGGCGCCCTCGGCCCTGCACAGCGTGGCGCTCGTGGACGCCGTGGGCGAGCGGCGCATCCAGAACCAGCCCGGCACCCTCCAGGACCAGTACCCGAACTGGACTGTGCCGCTCGGCGACGGCGCCGGACGGATGGTCTCCGTCGAGGACCTGGCGGACTCGGCGTCGGCGGCCCGGCTGTTCGACGCCGTGGACGCCGAACTGCGGGCGTCCGTGCCGGTGGGGATCGGGGTCAGCCTGCACACCTCCCCCCTGGCCCAGCCCGGCCGCGGCGACGCCGGCGGCATGAACGTCTACGTGCGGCAGGCCGCCGTGGCCCTGGCCCGCCGGGGCGTGCGGATGATCCTGCTGACCCGGGCGGAGGAGCCGGTGGGAGCGGATGGCGCACGGGTCCGGATGCTGGACGCCGGCGGGCAGGCCCCGCCGGTCACGGTCGTGGACCTCGCCGCCGGGCCGTCCGCTCCCGTGCCCAAGGAGGAGCTGGCGGGACTCGGCGCCGAGTTCACCCGCGCGGCCCTGGACTGGCTCGCCTCGGACGCCGTGCCGGGCGGTCCCGTCCTCGGTGGCGCGGATGCCCCGCCCGTCGCGTTCGTGCACGGCCACTACTGGCTCTCCGGGTCCACCGCCGCGGCGCTGGCGCGGGCGGCGCACGCCCCGTACCTGCAGACCATGCACACCACGGCGGCGGCGAAGATGCTCGAGGACCCCGAGCTGCGCGAGCCGGCCGCGCGGATCGAGGCCGAGCGCGAGGTCGCCGAGCGGGCCGACCTGCTCGTGGTCAACTCCGCCGCCGAGGTCGCCGACCTGCGCGAGCTGCTGGACGTGCCCCGCGCCCGCACCCGGGTGCTGCCCCCCGGGGCCGACCTCGAGACGTTCACGCCGGAGGGCGCCGCGCAGTGGCCGGGCGCCCCGGAGGACGACGGGGCCCTGCGCGTCCTGTTCGCCGGCCGCGTGCAGCGGCACAAGGGCCCGCACCTGCTCGTGGCCGCCCTCGGGGTGCTGCGCGAGCGGGCCGGTGGCGCGGGCGCCGACCCGGGGGTGCGCCTGCACGTGAACGGGGCCGCTTCGGGGGACGACGAGCTGGACCTGGCGGGCCTGGCCGCGCGGGAGGGGGTCGCCGACCTGGTGACGTTCTCCGGGCCGGTGCCCGCGCCCGCCCTGGCCGCCCAGTTCCGGGCGGCGGACGTCGTGGCGATGCCGAGCGCGTCCGAGACCTACGGCCTGGTCGCCCTCGAGGCACAGGCCTGCGGCACGCCCGTGCTGGCGCACCGGGTCGGCGGACTGGTCTACGCGGTCCTCGACGGCGTGTCCGGCCGCCACGTGACGGCGGGCACCCCCGAGGCGTGGGCCGATGCCCTGGCCGAGATCCTGGCGGATCGTGACGCCTGGGCGGCACTGGGGACCGGCGCCGTGCGCCACGCCGCCGGTCACTCGTGGGAGGCCTACGCGGACGGGCTGCTCGAGGCCGTCACCGCCGTGCCGCGGCGGTCGCCCGGGCTGGACGCCTGAGCCGCCGCGCTCACCGGCCCGCCGGGACGGGTGGTCCCGGCGGGCCGACGCGTCGGCCCGGCCGTCAGGGCTCGAGCGGAGTGATCTCCCCGGAGAAGTGCGGGCGCCGGCGCCGCGCATCCCAGCCCCACACGCGCGTGCCGCCGTCGGGCCCGGGCTCGTAGCGGACGGCCACGGTGGTCGGCAGCACGACGGGCGCCTCGAAGTCGATGTGCCAGCGGAACCCGGCGCCGGCCGGCTCACGGCCCTCGAGCATCCGGGCGGCCAGGAACATCCCGTGGGCGATCGCGCCCTTCATGCCGAACAGTCGAGCCGAGACGCCCGTCAGGTGGATCGGGTTCCAGTCCCCGGAGACGCCCGCGTACCGGCGTCCGGCCCCCGTCCCGAAGCGCCACTGGGCGGTCGGCGTCGGGGGCACGAAGTCCGGGCGGGCGGGCCGCTCGGGACGCAGGCCGGAGAGGTGGACGCCCTTGGCGAGGTACCGGGAGACGCCCTCCCACAGCAGTGCCTCCTCGCCGTCGTCGCCGGGCCCCTCGACGGTCACGACGACGTCCACGGCGGTGCCCGCGTGGTGCGGGACGAGACCCACCGCACGTGCGGTGACGCGCAGGGCGGTCTCCGCCGCGACGGGCCGGTGGTGCAGGACGGTGTTGCTCAGGTGCACCAGCCCGGGCAGGGGCAGCGGGAACTCGGGGTCGGCCATCAGCTCCATGGCCGCGCCGAACACCTGGGTGTGCACCAGGACCGAGGGCAGGTCCGCCGGATTGGCGGACCCGACGGCCCCGCGCCACGCGGTCACGGCCTCGGCCGGGATGCGGTGGCCGGTCACGACCACCTGACGGTCCGGGAGCTCGCGGGGACGGCGCCGACGGACGACGGCGTCCGTGGCGGCCCGCCCGGCGGCCCGGACGTAGAGCCGGCCGAGGGAGGGCGGGGCGGACAGCTGCGTGGTCTGCATCCTCACGCCCCCAGCTTCGACTGGCCGCAGACCCGCAGCGTGGCCCCGTTGGTGCCGCCGGCGGCGTCCGAGGCGAGCCAGGCCACCGTCTCGGCCACGTCCTGCGGCAGGCCGCCCTGCTGCAGCGCGTTGAGCCGCCGGCCCACCTCGCGCGTGGCGAGCGGGATCTTCGCGGTCATCTCGGTCTCGATGAAGCCCGGGGCCACCGCGTTGATCGTGCCCCCGCGGGCCGCGAGGACCGGGGCGGACGCCGCGGTCAGGCCGATGACCCCGGCCTTCGAGGCCGCGTAGTTCGTCTGGCCGCGGTTGCCCGCGATGCCGGAGATGGAGGCCAGGCCCACGATGCGCAGCCCCTGACCCGCCACGTCCCGGGCGTCCTCGGCGAGGAACGCCTCGTTCATGGCCAGCTGGGCCGTGGTGTTCACGGCGAGGACGGAGTCCCAGCGTGCGGCGTCCATGTTGGCCAGCATCCGGTCCCGGGTGATCCCGGCGTTGTGCACCACCGCGTCCATCCGGCCGTGCCGGGTGCGGCAGTGCTCGAGGATGCGCGCGCCGGCGTCCGGCGCCGTGATGTCCAGGGCCAGCGCGGTGCCGCCCACCTCGTTCACAACCTCGGCCAGCGCCTCGCCCGCCGCCGGGACGTCCACACCGACGACGACGGCCCCGTCGCGGGCGAGCGTCCGAACGATAGCGGCGCCGATGCCGCGGGCGGCACCCGTGACCACGGCCACCTTGCCGGCCAGCGGGCGCGCCGCGTCGGCGGGGACCGCGCCGTCGGCGGTGGCGACGGGCACGAACTGGCCGGAGACGTACGCCGCACGGCCGGAGAGCAGGAACGCCAGCGCGCCGGCCGCACCGGGGGCGGTGAGCGGCACACCCTCGCCCAGGACCAGGCCGTTGGCCGTGCCGCCGCGACGCATCTCGTGCGCGATGGAGCGGGTCAGGCCCGTCACGCCCTGGCGGGCGGCGCGCAGGGTCGGGTCCGTGGCGGCCTCGGGGTCCTCGAACACGGTCACCACGCGCGAGGAGGAGCCCAGCGAGCGCAGCGCGCCGCCGATCTCCAGCGCCACCGCGCCGAGGTCCGCGGGCGTGGCGACCCCGTCGAAGCACGCGACGATCGCCGCGTGGCGGGCGCCCTCCCGGGGGGCGTCGGCGACCTCGAGGCCCCACGAGGCCAAGAGGGTGCGGGCGTCCGCGGCTGCGGGGGTCGCGCCCAGGACGAGAACGGAGCCGGGCAGCACGGGGTCGCCGGGGGTGTGCCGGCGCAGCTCGACGGGCTGAGGCAGGCCCAGGGCGCCGGTGAGGCGGCGGCCCAGGGGCGAGGCGACGAAGGTGCCGTAACGGTCGGTCATGGTCGGTCCTCTCGGGTCGGGTCGGTCGGGGCTCAGCGGCCGCGGAGCAGGGCGACGATGCCCTGGCCGCCGGCGGCACAGACGGAGATGAGGCCGAGGGAGCCCTCCCCCTTCTCGTGCAGCATCTTGGCCAGCAGGGCGACGATGCGGCCGCCGGTCGCGGCGAAGGGGTGACCCGCCGCCAACGAGGAGCCGTGCACGTTGAGCCGGGCGCGGTCCACCGAGCCCAGCGCACCCGGCAGCCCGAGGCGCTCGCGGCAGTACTCCTCGTCCTCCCAGGCGGCGAGGGTGGACAGGACGGTGCCGGCGAACGCCTCGTGGATCTCCACGAAGTCGAGGTCGTCGAGGGTGAGCCCGTGCCGGGCCAGCAGGCGCGGGACGGCGTAGGCCGGGGCCATGAGCAGGCCCTCGTGCCCGTCGACGAAGTCCACGGCGGCGTTCTCCATGTCCACGAACTCGGCGAGCACGGGAAGCCCGCGCTCGGCGGCCCACTCCTCGGAGGAGAGCAGCACCGCGGAGGCGCCGTCGGTGAGCGGGGTGGAGTTGGCGGCCGTCATGGTCGCCTCGTCCCCCAGCTGGCGACCGAACGCGGGCTTCAGGCCGGCCAGCTTCTCCGGCGTGGAGTCGGGGCGGAGGTTGTTGTCGCGGGCCAGGCCGTGGAACGGGGTCACCAGATCGTCCATGTACCCGGCGGCGTACGCGGCGCCGAGGTTCCGGTGGGAGGCCGCGGCGAGCTCGTCCTGGGTCTGACGGGTGATGCCCCACTTGTGGGTGGTCAGGGCCTGGTGCTCGCCCATGGACATGCCGGTGCGCGGCTCGCCCGCACCGGCCGGCTCGGGCACGAGCTGCCCGGGGCGCAGCTGGGCGAGGGCGCGCAGGCGGTCCTTCATGGTCTTGGCGGTGTTCAGCTGCAGCAGCACGCGGCGCGCACCGTCGGAGAGCGAGACGGGTGCGTCCGAGATCGAGTCCACGCCGCCGCCGATGGCGGAGTCGAGCTGACCGAGCCGGATCTTGTTGGCCAGGGTGCCCAGGGCCTCCATGCCGGTGGCGCAGGCCACCTGGACGTCGGCGGCCGGGGTCGCGGCGGAGAGCGCGGAGCCCAGGACGGCCTCGCGGGTGAGGTTGAAGTTGCGCGGGTGCTTGAGGACGGCGCCGGCGGTGACCTGACCGAGGCGCTCGCCCTGGAGCCCGAACCGCGCGACGAGGCCGTCGAGCGTGGCCGTGAGCATCTCCTGGTTCCCGACCTCGGCATAGGCGGTGTTGGCACGGGCGAAGGGGATGCGGTTGCCGCCCAGGATGACGGCGGGGCGCAGCGCTCCACCGGCGACGGCGGGGCGGGAGGCGGTCTCGGACGCGGGGGTCTCGTGGTGGGTCATGACGGTCCTCTCGACGGCGGGCCCACCGCCGACGCGGCGGGGGCGTTGTCACCCCGGACGATACGGACGATACGGACGTCGGCGGGGTGGGTGACTGTGATCCACAGTACCTGATACGCTCGGTTTCGTGAATCCCGTCACGTCCACCGCCCGGGACGGTCGCAGCGTCCGCTGGGACCGGCACCGCGCCGAGCGCCGTCTGGAACTGGTCCGGGCCGCCCGGTCGGCCGTGCACGCCCTGGGCGCACACGCCTCGATGGAGGAGATCGCGTCCCACGCGGGCACCTCCAAGACCGTCTACTACCGCTATTTCGGCGACCGCGAGGGCCTGCGCCTGGCGGTGTCCGAGCGGGTCACCGCCCACATGGAGCGCCGCCTGCTCGAGGTCGCGGACGAACCGGTCTCCGAACCCGAGGCGCTGCGTCGCATGGTCGAGGTGTACCTCACGGTCGCGGCGACGTCGCCCGAGGTGTACGCGTTCGCCGTCGCCCCGTCCCCCGCCGCGGCCGAGGCCCCTGTGCTGGGCCCGTTCCTCGAGCGCGTCTACGCCATGCTCGAGTCGGGCCTGGCGCGCGGGATGGCCGCGCGGGGCCACGCCCCGGCGCCGGCGGACCCGCTCGCCCTGTGGCCGCGCGCCGCCGTCGGCCTCGTCCGGGCCGCCGCCGAGACCTGGCTGCGGACCCCGGCCGCCGGTCGCATCCCGGTCGAGGCGATGGCCCGCGCCATCGCCGACTGGCTGCTCACCGGCCTCATCGGCGCCGCGCCCGGCGCCGCCCTCGAACCCGCGGCGGCGGACGCCGTCCGCGCCCGCCCCCACTCACGAACAGGAGCATCGTCATGACCGTCCACGAGAAGCTCGCCCCCCAGTCCTCGACGCCCAGCACCGAGGTTCCCTCCGACGTCGCCGAGATCGCGCCCGAGCGGCCGACGCCCGGCTCCCTCGACGCCGCGGCCCTCGAGGAGGCCCTCCTCGGCCGCTGGGCCGCGGAGCGCCGCGAATCCCGCGAACTGGTCAAGGATCCCGCCCTGTGGCGCGACCCGCTGCTCGGCATGGACGAGCACCGCGCCCGCGTCCTGCGGCAGCTGGGCGTCCTCGTGGAGCGCAACGCGGTCCACCGCGCCTTCCCGCGCGAGTTCGGCGGCGAGGACAACCACGGCGGCAACCTCGCCGCCTTCGGTGACCTCGTGCTCGCCGACCCCTCCCTGCAGATCAAGGCCGGTGTGCAGTGGGGCCTGTTCAGCTCGGCGATCCTGCACCTGGGCACCGCGGAGCACCACCGCCGGTGGCTGCCGGGCGCGATGGACCTGAGCGTCCCGGGCGCCTTCGCCATGACCGAGATCGGGCACGGCTCGGACGTCGCCTCGATCGCGACGACCGCCACGTACGACGAGGCGACCCAGGAGTTCGTCATCCACACCCCGTTCAAGGGCGCCTGGAAGGACTACCTCGGCAACGCCGCGCTGCACGGCAGGGCGGCCACGGTCTTCGCGCAGCTGATCACCCGGGGCGTCAACCACGGCGTGCACTGCTTCTACGTCCCCATCCGGGACGAGGAGGGCGCCTTCCTGCCCGGCGTGGGCGGCGAGGACGACGGCCTCAAGGGCGGACTGAACGGCATCGACAACGGCCGTCTGCACTTCACTCAGGTCCGCATCCCGCGCACCAACCTCCTCAACCGCTACGGCGACGTGGCCGAGGACGGCACCTACTCCTCGCCCATCGCCTCCCCCGGGCGTCGCTTCTTCACGATGCTCGGCACGCTCGTCCAGGGCCGCGTCTCCCTGTCCCTCGCCGCCACCACGGCCTCCTTCCTCGGCCTGCACGGTGCGCTGGCCTACGCGGAGCAGCGCCGCCAGTTCAAGGCCTCCGACCCGCAGCGGGAGGAGGTGCTGCTGGACTACCAGAACCACCAGCGCCGCCTCATCGACCGCCTGGCCCGCGCCTACGCGGACGCCTTCGCCTCCAACGAGCTCGTCGAGAAGTTCGACGACGTCTTCTCGGGCCGCTCCGACACGGACGTGGACCGGCAGGAGCTCGAGACGCTCGCCGCGGCCGTGAAGCCGCTGACCACGTGGCACGCCCTGGACACCCTGCAGGAGGCCCGCGAGGCGTGCGGCGGCGCCGGGTTCCTCGCCGAGAACCGGGTGGCCCAGATGCGCGCCGACCTGGACGTGTACGTCACGTTCGAGGGCGACAACACGGTGCTCCTGCAGTTCGTGGGCAAGCGTCTGCTGACCGACTACTCGAAGGAGTTCGGACGTCTCAATGTGGGCGCCGTCTCCCGCTACGTGGTCCATCAGGCCTCGGACGCCCTCCACCGTGCGGGCCTGCACAAGGCCGTCCAGTCCGTGGCCGACGGCGGGTCCGAGCGCCGCTCGGCGAACTGGTTCAAGGACCCCGCCGTCCAGCATGAGCTGCTCACCGAGCGCGTCCGTGCCAAGACCGCCGACATCGCCGGCACCCTCTCGGGGGCCCGGGGCAAGGGCCAGGCGGCGCAGGCGGAGGCGTTCAACACGCGCCAGCACGAGCTCATCGAGGCCGCCCGCAACCACGGCGAGCTGCTGCAGTGGGAGGCCTTCACCCGCGCCCTGGAGGGCATCACGGATGAGACCACGAAGACCGTCCTGACGTGGCTGCGCGACCTGTTCGCGCTGCGCCTCATCGAGGACGACCTCGGCTGGTTCGTGGCCCACGGCCGCGTCTCGAGCCAGCGCGCCCGGGCCCTGCGCGGCTACGTCAACCGGCTGGCCGAGCGGCTGCGCCCCTTCGCCCTCGAGCTCGTCGAGTCGTTCGGCCTCGAGCCCGAGCACCTGCGCATGGCGGTGGCCACGGACGCCGAGACCCAGCGCCAGGAGGAGGCCCACGCCTGGTTCACGGCCCGCCGGGCCGCCGGCGAGGAGCCGGAGGATGAGAAGGCCGTGCGCGCCCGCGAGAAGGCGGCGCGGGGTCGCCGCGGCTGACCGTGGCCGTCCCCGGACGCACACGGGCCCCCGTCACCTCGCGGTGGCGGGGGCCCGTGTGCGTGGTCGGGCGGGCTCAGCGCAGCACGGCCTCGTAGACCTCGATCGTGCGCTCCGCGATGGTCTCCCACGAGAAGTGCTCGATCGCGCGGGCCCGGCCGGCCTCACCCATCGCGCGGGCGCGCTCCGGGTCCTCCACGACGCGGGTGAGCGCGGCCGCGAAGTCGGCGGCGAACCTCTCCTCGTCCACGGGCGCCCCCGTGCCGTCGTCGACCTGCTCGAAGGGGACGAGCAGGCCGGTCTCGCCGTCCTGCACGACCTCCGGGATGCCGCCCACGGCGGAGGCGACGACGGCGGTGCCGCACGCCATCGCCTCGAGGTTGACGATGCCCAGCGGCTCGTAGACCGAGGGGCAGGCGAACACGGTGGCGGCCGTGAGGATCTCCATCACCTCGTGGCGCGGGATCATCCCCTCGATCACGACGACGCCCTGGCGGGTGCGCCGCAGCTCGGAGATCAACTCGTTCACCTCGTGCGCCAGCTCCGCGGTGTCCGGGGCGCCCACGCACAGCACGAGCTGGACGTCCTCCGGCAGCCGCAGGGCCGCACGGAGCAGGTGGGGCACGCCCTTCTGGCGCGTGATGCGGCCGACGAACGCGACGGAGGGCTTGTCCGGGTCGATTCCGTACTTCTCCAGTGCGGCGGTGCCGGTCTGCGGGGTCCAGACCTGCGTGTCGATGCCGTTGTGGACCGTGTGCACCTTCGCCGGGTCCACGTCCGGGTAGCAGGCCAGGATGTCCCGGCGCATGCCGTCCGAGACCGCGATGACCGCGTCCGCCCCGAGGTACGCCGTGCGCTCGGCCCAGCTGGACAGGGCGTAGCCGCCGCCGAGCTGCTCCGCCTTCCAGGGGCGCAGCGGCTCGAGGGAGTGCGCGGAGAGGACGTGGGGGGTCTGGTGCAGGAGCTTGCCGAGGTGGCCGGCCAGGTTGGCGTACCAGGTGTGGGAGTGGATGACGTCGGCGCCCTCGAGGTCGCCGAGGATCGTGAGGTCGGTGGCCAGGGTCTGCACGGCCCCGTTGGCGGCGTCGAACCCGGGCGGGTTCGGGTACGTCAGGACGCGGGCCCCGTGGTAGTCCGGGTCGCGCGGCGCGCCGAAGGCGTGCACGCGGACGTCGGCGCGGGAGGCCAGGACACGGGTCAGCTCGGCGACGTGGACGCCGGCACCGCCGTAGATGGACGGGGGGAACTCTTTGCTCACGATGTCGATGCGCACGCCCCCAACCTAGTTCAGCCCGGCGGGGGTCGATAGTCTGGCGGCACGGATGCCCCGCACGCCCCGAGCACGCGTGCGGGTCGCGACGACCCGGCTCACGAGGAGTGACGCAGATGGTGCAGAAGAAGGTCCTCTCGGTCGTGCTGGCGGGCGGTGAGGGCAAGCGCCTGATGCCGCTGACGGCCGACCGTGCCAAGCCGGCCGTCCCGTTCGGCGGCACGTACCGCCTCATCGACTTCGCGCTGTCCAACCTGGTCAACAGCCGGTACCGCGAGATCGTCGTGCTGACGCAGTACAAGTCGCACTCGCTGGACCGCCACATCTCCGAGACGTGGCGGATGTCCACGCTGCTGAACAACTACGTGGCCTCCGTGCCGGCACAGCAGCGCCGGGGCAAGGACTGGTTCACGGGCAGCGCGAACGCCATCTATCAGTCCATGAACCTGATCCACGACGCACGGCCGGACATCGTCGTCGTCATCGGCGCGGACCACGTCTACCACATGGACTTCCAGCAGATGGTGGACCAGCACATCGCCTCGGGCGCCAAGGCGACCGTGGCCGCGGTGCGCCAGCCGCTCGAGCTGGCCTCCTCGTTCGGGGTGATCGAGACGGACCCACAGGACAGGACGCGGATCTCGGCGTTCGTGGAGAAGCCGGAGACGACCCCCGGCCTGCCGGACGACCCCACGCAGTTCCTGGCCTCGATGGGCAACTACGTGTTCGACACCGACGCCCTCGTGGCGGCGCTGAACCAGGACGAGGAGAACCCCGAGTCGAACAACGACATGGGCGGGGACATCATCCCGCTGTTCGTGGAGCGTGGCGAGGCCGGGGTGTACGACTTCACCGCCAACGAGGTGCCCGGGGGCACGGCCGGCAAGCACTACTGGCGGGACGTCGGCACCCTGGACTCCTACTACGACGCGCACATGGACCTGGTGCAGCCGTGGCCGGAGTTCAACCTCTACAACCGCGAGTGGCCGCTCTACACCCGCCAGTCCGTCTCCCCGCCCGCCAAGCTCGTGCGCTCATCCACCCGCCGCCCCGGCTCGGCGAACGACTCGATCCTCTCCCAGGGCGTGGTCATCTCCGGCGGCACCGTGGCCCAGTCCGTGCTCTCCACGGACGTGCGCGTGCACAACGAGGCGTGGGTGGAGCAGTCGGTGCTGCTGGACTCCGTCGTGATCGGCGAGGGGGCCCACGTGCGCAACGCGATCCTGGACAAGAACGTGGTCGTGCCCCCGGGCGCGCGCATCGGCTTCGACCGGGCGGAGGACGAGGCGAACGGCTACACCGTGACAGAATCCGGGCTGACGGTGCTCTCCAAGGGCCAGCCCGTCCCGACGCCGCACTGACGCGGCCCCGGGCCGCCGGTCCCGGACCACCGCCGACGCGCGGGCACGCCCCGGTGTGTCCGCGCGTCGCCGTCCCCGCTGGATCCCCGACCGGAGGCTCGCCTTGACCGACACCACCCCCGACCTCGACGCCACCAACGTCACCCGCGCGGAGGCCGCGGACCGCTCCCGCCTGCTCACGGTGCAGGACTACGTCGTGGACGTGGACCTCTCCGACGCCCGGGACGCCGCCGCCGACACCTATCCGGTCCGCACCGTGATCCGCTTCGCGTGCGCCGAGCCCGGCGCGCAGACCCACCTGGACTGGATCCACGGCGGCGTGGAGTCGGTGACCCTCAACGGCACGGCGCTGGACGTGGCCGAGGTCGTGGGCGAGGCCCGGGTGCTGCTGCCCGACCTGGCGGCGCAGAACGTGGTCGAGCTGGTCGGCCGGTCCGTGTACTCCCGGTCGGGCGAGGGCCTGCACCGCTTCACGGACCCCGCCGACGGCGAGGTCTACCTCTACACCCAGTACGAGCCCGCCGACGCGCGCCGCGTGTTCCCGGACTTCGAGCAGCCGGACCTCAAGGCCGCCTTCACCTTCTCCCTCACCGGACCCGAGGACTGGGTGCTGGCCTCGAACCGGCCGGAGGTCTCCCGGACGCCGACCGGGGACGGTGTCGTCCGGGTGGAGTTCGCCCCGACGCTCCCCCAGTCCACCTACATCACGACGCTGCTCGCCGGCCCCTATGCGCAGTGGGAGGACGCCTGGGACGGTCACCCGGCCAGCGGTGCGCAGGCCGTGCCGCTGCGGCTGTTCACCCGGCGCACGATGGCCGACGCGTTCGACCCCGAGGCCGTGTTCGACGTGACGAAGCGGGGGCTGACGTTCTTCCACGACCTCTTCGGCGTCGCGTACCCGTGGGGCAAGTACGACCAGGCGTTCGTGCCCGAGTACAACCTCGGCGCCATGGAGAACCCGGGCCTCGTGACCTTCACCGAGGACTTCGTGTTCACCTCGCGGGCCACCGCGGTCCAGTACGAGGGCCGCGCCAACGTGATCCTGCACGAGATGGCGCACATGTGGTTCGGCGACCTCGTGACGATGCACTGGTGGGACGACCTGTGGCTCAAGGAGTCGTTCGCGGACTACATGGGCGCCCTCGGCGTGGACGAGGCCACCGACTTCCGGACCGCGTGGGTGACCTTCGCGTCCCGCCGCAAGGCCTGGGCGTACGTGCAGGACCAGATGCCGACGACGCACCCCATCGTCGCGGACATCGTCGACCTCGAGGCCGCCCGTCAGAACTTCGACGGGATCACCTACGCCAAGGGCGCCTCCGTGCTCAAGCAGCTGGCCGCCTACGTGGGCCGTGACGCGTTCCTCGACGCCGCACATCGCTACTTCGCCGCCCACGCGTGGGGCAACGCCTCCCTCGCCGACTTCATGGCGGTCCTCGAGGCCGCCTCGGGGCGGGACATGCGCGCGTGGGCGGACGCGTGGCTGCACACCTCCGGCGTGCCCCGGCTGCGGGTCGACGTCGACGGCGACGCCCCGGTGCTGCGCCAGGAGGGCGCGGACCCGGTCACGGGCGGGCCGATCCTCCGCCCGCACGTGCTGAAGGTCGGCGTCTTCACGCCCGGGCAGGACGGCGTCCTGCGCCGCACCGCCCAGGTCACCGCCGATGTGCCGGGTGGGGCGGAGGGCGCGGCCGTGCCCCTGCCGGACCTCGAGGTGCCCGGGGGCGTCCGCCTCGTGCTGCCCAACGACGAGGACCTCACCTACGCCGCCGTCGCGCTCGACGCGGGCTCGCTGCGCGCGGCCCTGACGCACCCCATCGCGGACCCGCTCGCGGAGGCCACCGTGTGGGCCGCCCTGTGGTCGATGACCCGCGACGGCGAGCTGCCGGTCGCCCGGTTCCTGGACGCGGTGGCGACGCTGTCCGCGCGGATCGCGACCGTGGGCGTGCACGCGCAGGTGCTGGCGCAGGCCGCCGCGGCCGTGGGCCAGTACGCCCGCGCCGAGGACCGTGACGCGCTGCGGTCCCGGCTGGGCGAGGTCCTGGCCGAGCAGACCCGCACGCTCGAGGCCGGCTCCGACCGCCAGCGCACCGCGGCCCGCACGTGGGCGACGCTGGCGCGGGCCGACGTCGGGATGGCCGCGGCCCTCGAGGCCGCCCTGCTCGGCGAGGACGCGGCGGCGTTCGCGCCGGGCCTGGCGGTCGACGCGGAGCTGCGCTGGCTCGTGCTCCAGGCCCTCGCCGCGACCGGCCGGGCCGACCAGGACCGCCTGGACGCGGAGCTCGAGGCCGGCCGCACGGCGCAGACCGTCACGTGGCACCGGCTCGCCGCAGCCGCCCGCCCCGAGGCCGAGGTCAAGGCCGCCGCGTGGGAGGCGGTCATGTCCGGCCGCACGACCACCGGCACGGAGCTGTCCAACGACCTGCTCTCGGCCACGGCGGCCGGCTTCGCCGCGGGCGGGGTCGAGCTCCTCGCCCCCTACGAGTCCGGCTTCTGGCCGCGCCTGACCTCGGTGTGGGCCTCGCGGTCCAACGGGCTGGCCTCGCGCGCGATCGGCGGGCTGTTCCCGGGCCGCCAGGACGCGGTGGCCGGCGGCGCCGACGCGCAGGAGTCGCACCCGACGCTGGCCGCGGCCCAGCGCTGGCTGGACGAGCACCCCGACGCCCCGGGGGCCCTGCGGCGCCTGGTCGTGGAGCACACGGACGCCCTGCGGCGGTCCCTGCGCGTGCAGGCGGTGCAGCCGGCGGGCTGAGCGGTAAGCCCTCCCGCGCAGAGTGGTCACGACACGCCGCCTCCCCTCGGGCGAGGCGGTGTGTCGTGACCATTCCAGCTCAGGGCGCGGCAACGCGGAGCACGCGTTCCCGGCCCACCCGGCGCAGGCCCACGGCGTCGGCGGCGCGCTGGGCGTCCCGGTCGCGCATCCCCACCCGCTCGACGACGACGGGCCGCGTCTCCAGCACGGCCGTCAGTTCGGCGTGGCGCGCCACGTGCGCGGCCCCGCCGTCCGGGTCGAGAGACAGCGCCTGCCGGTCGGCCGCGTGGAGCCAGGCCGCCGACACGTCCTCCACCGGGCCGCGCAGGTGCGCGCCGAGGGAGGCGTCGTCGAGCAGGTCGGAGACGTCGGCGTCCGCGAGGCGGGCCACGAGTGCGGGTGGCCCGGCGACCACCGCGGTCGTGTGGAGCAGGACCACGTGCAGCAGCTCCGGGTCGGCGTCCGCGGCGGGCGCGAGCACGACGCCCGGGTCCTCCCACGCCGTCGGCGCGACGCCGAGTCCCGCGGCCAGCCCGGTCCGCAGCGCGGCGGTCGCGTCGGCGCCCAGCACGTCGGCCGGCGCGACCGTGCCGAGGGCCAGCGGGTGGACGCCGAGCAGCCGGTTCAGGGCGCGGGCCTCGCGGTGCGCCCGGTCCACGAGGGCGGCCAGCTCGGGCGAGGTCTCCCCCACCAGCGGCAGCTCGCGCAACGTTGCGGCACCCACCGGCACCCCGGCCTCGGCCGCGACCGCTGCCAGCGCGTCCCAGTGTCGCGTCTCCTCCTGGGCAGGCGTGCGGCCGCCGCCCGGCTCGTCCAGCCGCGGTCCGTGAGCAGAGGCACGCGGCGGCCGGAGGCCAGCTCCAGCTCGAGGGCGCAGTGGACGTCCACGGTCGACCGTGGGCGCCCCGGGGCGTCGGAGCGGGCGATCAGGCGGACGGGGGCGTCGTCGTCGGGGGTCATGGTCCGATCCTGACAGAGCCGCCCCGCCACACCTCGACGCGTCGGGGGCGGTTTCGGGCGGTATTCACGTCGAATACCACCGCAAACCGCCCCCGGACGGAAGCGTGCCGGACGGTGCCGGGACGCCGTCAGGCGGCTCAGGGCACCCGCGCGGTCCACTCCGGGGTCGCGAACTTGGTGCGGGCCAGCTGCTCGGCCTCCTCACGGGTGGCCTCGTCCAGCTCGACGCGGCGGGCGCCGTAGCGCTCCTCGAAGGTGGTCATCATGGTCTCCCAGATCTCGGCGCGGGAGACGCCGGTCTGGCGCCGGAGCGGGTCCACGCGCTTCTTCGCCGAGGTCACGCCCTTGCCGCGCAGCTTCTCCCGGCCGATGCGCAGCACCTCGAGCATCTTGTCCGCGTCGATGTCGTAGCTCATCGTCACGTGGTGCAGCAGCCCGGCCGTGCCCACCCGCTTCTGCGCGGCGCCGCCGATCTTCCCCTGGTCCGTGGCGATGTCGTTGAGCGGCTGGTAGAACGCGTGCACGCCGAGTCGGGAGAGCGCGTCCATGGTCCACTCGTCCAGGAACGGGTAGGACTCCGCCGTCTCCAGCCCGTCGACCAGCGACGACGGGACGTGCATCGAGTACGTGACGCAGTTGTCCGCCTCCATGAACATCGCGCCGCCGCCGGAGATCCGCCGCACCACGTTGATGCCGTGCCGCCGCGCCCCCTCGGGGTCCACCTCGTTGGCGAGCGACTGGAAGGCGCCGATCACCACGGCCGGCTCGTTCCACTGCCACAGGCGCATGGTCGGCTTGCGACGTCCCTCGGCCACCTGCCGGGTGAGCACCTCGTCCAGGGCCACGGTGAGCGCGATCGGCATCGGCTCCGGCCCGATGACCTCCCACTCGTGGTCCCCCCACGTGGTCGCCTTGCCGAGGGCCCGACGCACGGCCGAGGCCACCGCGAAGGCGTCCACGCCGAACAGCTCGGCCTCGGGTCGCAGACCCCGCTCGACGGCCTCCCGGATGACGCGGTGCTCAGCGTCCGCGGACAGCCCGGCCACCGCCGCGTTGAGGTCCTCGAGCGCCTCATCCGGCTCGAGGTAGAAGTCGCCGTTGATGCTCGCGGTCGCGATCCGGCCGTCCGCGAGGCTCAGGTCCGCCGCGACCAGCTTGCCGCCGATCACCTTGTATTCACCGTGGAGAGTCGTCATGCCCGTCAGCCTACGGGCGACGCGACGGGCCCCGCACCGCCCGGATCGTTCCGGGGGCGCGGGGCCCGTCGTCGTGGTGGGCGTGCGGCTCAGGCCGCCGCGGTCACTTCTTGCCGCCGAAGCCCTTGAAGCGGGCGTTGAAGCGCTCGACGCGGCCGGCGGTGTCCATGATGCGCTGCTTGCCCGTGTAGAACGGGTGCGAGGCGGCCGAGATCTCGACGTCGATCACCGGGTAGGTGTTGCCATCGGTCCACTCCGCGGTCTTGTCGGAGTTCGCGGTGGTGCGGGTGAGGATCTTCTCACCGGAGGCGAGGTCGTTGAAGATGACGTAGCGGTAATCCGGGTGGATCTCAGACTTCATGGTGCATCCTTCGTGTCAGCCGCCTGATTGGGACCAGGGGCGCGAGAGGTGTGGTCAGGGGGTCCGCCGGAGGGCGGGCCAGCCGCCCACTCTACCGCACCCGGGCCGGTCAGCGCGCGCGCAGCTCCCACAGCGCGACCGCCGCGGCCGCCGCCACGTTCAGCGAGTCGACGCCGGCGGGCATGGGGATGACGACGTCGGCGTCGGTCTGGGCGAGGGTCTCGGGACGGACCCCCGGCCCCTCCTGGCCGAGGACGAGGGCCAGGCGCTCGGCGGTGCGCAGCGGCTCGATCCAGGCGGAGTCCAGGCCCACGGCACGCTCCGTCACCTCGAGGGCGGCCACCGCGAACCCGGCCGCCCGCAGCGCGGGCAGCGACTGGGCGACCGGACCGGGCAGGCGCGCCCACGGCAGGCGGAACACCGTGCCCATCGAGACGCGGATGGCGCGCCGGTAGAGCGGGTCGGCGGCCTGCGGGGTGAGCAGCAGGGCGTCCCAGCCGAGGGCGACGGCGGAGCGCACCACGGCGCCCAGGTTCGTGTGGTCCACGAGGTCCTCGGCGATGAGCACGCGCCGCGCGCCCGCGAGGACGTCGGCGAGCGGCCGGGGCGCGGGGCGGTCCATCGCGGCCAGGGCGCCGCGGTGCAGGTGGAAGCCGGTGAGTGCCTCGAGCACGTCGTCGGGTCCGGTGAAGACCGGGACGTCCGGGTGGGCGGCGAGCACGTCCGCGAAGGAACCGCGGTAGCGGTCCCCCAGCAGGAAGGAGCGCGGGGTGTGTCCGGCGTCCAGTGCGCGGCGGACCACCTGGGAGGACTCGGCGAGGAAGACGCCGTGCTCCGCGTCGACGCGACGGCGCAGGGCCGCGTCTGTCATGGTCGTGTAGGGGGCCAGGCGGGGGTCGGCGAGGTCCTCGATCCGCTCCAGGCGCACCTCGCGGGCCCCGCCCTCACCCACCCGAGACCTGCCGCATCACCATGACCACCAGCCCGGCCAGGCCCACGATCACGATGGTGACGCGCAGCGCCGTCGGCGAGATGCGCCGCCCGATCCGCGCGCCCACGAGCCCGCCCACGAGCGAGGAGAGCGCGATCAACAGGACGGCCCGCCAGTCGATGCGGTCGAAGGCGAACACCAGGTAGAACGCCGCGGCGGTGAGGTTGACCACCAGCGACAGCCACGTCTTCACCGCGTTGGCGTGCACGAGGGTGCCGCCCACCAGCAGCACGCCGAAGATCGCCATGAGCATGACGCCCTGGGCGGCCACGAAGTAGCCGCCGTAGATGCCGGTCAGGAACACGAGCGTCCACAGTGTCGGGGTCACGGGGCCCACCGGCACGGGAGAGTCCGCGCCGGGGGTCGGTCCCTGGTCCTCCGCCCGACGCCGGACCCACCGCTGGATGCGCGGCTGCAGCACGACGACCGTCAGGGCCACCACGAGCAGCACCGGCGCGACGTAGCCGAACACGGCCGGGGGCAGCGTGGTGAGCAGGGCGGCGCCGATGACCCCGCCGAGCAGGGACGCGACGGTCAGCTTCGGCAGGAGCGCCCGGGACTGGGCCAGCTCTCGGCGGTACCCGTACGTGCCGGAGAAGCCCGAGGCCACCAGGCCCATCGCGTTGGAGACCTGGGCCGTCACGGGCGGGAACCCGACCGCCACGAGCGTCGGGAAGGTGACGAGCGTGCCCGAGCCGATCACCGAGTTGATCGTGCCGGCCCAGAACCCCGCGAGCAGCACGAGCAGGACCTGCCACAGGTCCATGCCCAGCAGCTGCGCGGTCAGCAGCCCCGTCACCGGGCGACGGCGGTGTACCGACCGCCGGTGCGGGTCACCTTCAGGTCCGTGCCGAACGCCGAGGAGAGGTGCTCCTCGGTGAGCGTCGACTCGATGGGCCCGGCCGCCACGACGCCGCCGGCCCGCAGCAGCAGTGCATGCGTGAAGCCCGGGGGCACGTCCTCGAGGTGGTGCGTGACGAGGACCAGCGCGGGCGCGTCCTCGTCCGTGGCGAGCGCCGTCAGCTGGCGCACGAGGTCCTCCCGCCCGGCGAGGTCCAGGCCCGCGGCGGGCTCGTCCAGCAGGAGCAGCTCGGGGTCGGTCATCAGGGCACGGGCGATGAGCACGCGCTTGCGCTCACCGTCGGAGAGGGTGCCGAACGCGCGGTGCGCGAGGCGGGAGAGCCCCCAGGTCGCCACGAGGCCGAGCGCGCGGGCGCGATCCTCCGTCTCGTACCGCTCGCGCCACGTGCCGGTGATCCCGTAGGCGGCGGTGACGACGGCGTCCTGCACGGTCTCGTTCGCGGGCACCTGGGCGGCGAGCTGGGCGGAGGACAGGCCGATGCGCGGGCGCAGCTCGAACACGTCGACGGCGCCGAGCACCTCGTCCAGCACGCCGACGTCGCCGGCGGTCGGGTGCAGGCGGGCCGCGGCCAGCTGGAGCAGCGTCGACTTGCCGGCGCCGTTCGGGCCCATCACGATCCACCGCTGCCCCGCGCGGACCGTCCAGTCCAGGGGGCCGAGGATGTCGGTGGTGCCGCGGCGCACGCGCACGCGGCGCATCTGCAGCACGGCGTCCTCGTCCGGGAGGAACCAGTCGTCGGGAGGCGCGGGGGTGGTCATGGGGGCCAGCCTAGTCCGGCCGGCCGGCGCGTCGCCGATGCGACGCACGCCCGGCCGCGCCCGCACCCCCGCCTAGGATGCCGCGCATGAGCACCCTGCGCCGCCTCGTCGTCACCGCCGACCCCGCCCTCCTCGTCACGGACGCGCCCCCGGCCGGCGTGCCCGACGACGCCGAACGGCTCACCGACGACGGCCTGCTGGGCTGGCGCTTCGCCGCGGACGAGTGGGCGGCGGCCCCGGAGCCGGGCTCCGGGTGGGACGTGCTCACGGTGCCGGCGACGGTCGCCGCCGCGCCGGCGCCCCTCGTGGTGACGGACGTGGACTCCACGCTGATCCGGCAGGAGGTCGTCGAGCTGCTCGCCGCCCACGCCGGCCGCGAGGCCGAGGTCGCCGAGGTGACGGAGCGGGCGATGCGCGGTGAGCTCGACTTCGCCGCCTCGCTGCACGCGCGCGTCGAGGCGCTCGCGGGGCTGCCCGTGGGCGTCGTGGCGGACGTGGTGCGGGCCATCCGGCCCACCGACGGAGCCCTCGCGCTGATCGAGGCCGTCACCGCGGCCGGCGGCCGGGTGTGCGCGGTCTCCGGCGGCTTCACCCAGGTGCTCGCCCCGCTGGCCGAGGCGTGGGGCGTGCACGCCTACTGCGCCAACGAGCTCGAGGTGCGGGACGGGCACCTGACGGGGAAGGTGCTCGGCGACGTCGTGGACCGCGCGGCGAAGGCCGCCATGCTGCGCGCCTGGGCCGAGGACGCGGGGCTCACCCCCGAGCAGGCCGTCGGCGTGGGCGACGGCGCCAACGACATCGATCTGCTCGAGGCGGCCGGCTGCGGCGTGGCGCTGTGCGCGAAGCCGATCCTCCGGGAGCACGCGGACGTCGTCGTCGACGTGCCCTCCTTCACCCCCCTGCGGTGGCTCCTCGGTCTCTGAGGCGTCCGCTCCCGGAGGTCACGAGGGCCGGATCCCACGGATCCGGCCCTCGTCGTCAGGGGTGTGGTGCGGTTCAGTTCTGCTGGAGGAAGTCCTCGGCGCCGCCCACGAGCTCGGTGTGGCCGACCTCGAGGTCCTCGCGGCCCACGAGGGAGGCGATCTCGGCGGCGAACTCCTCCACGGAGTAGAGCTTGCCGGCGGCCTCGCGGCGGGCCTCGATGGCACCGGGCTCGGCGCGGTCGAGCAGGGTGGCGGTGATGGTGCCCTCGATCATGTCGCCGGAGACCACCACGAAGCCCACGCCCTTCTCTGCGAACGCGGGGATGCGCTCGCGCAGGGCGTCCTCGCCGGCGCGCTTGGAGCGGGCCACGGGCTCGTAGGAGTCCATCGTGGCGACCTCGTCGATGAAGTGCGCCTGGTGGGAGGTCACGAACACGATCTGCCCGCCGGCACCCATGCGCTCGAGCGCGGCGTCGGCCAGCGCGGCCTGGGCGTCACGGTTGAGCTTCAGGGCGTAGTCCTCGCCGAACTGGGACTCCATGCCGCCCGAGGCGTTGAGCACGAGCACGTCGAGCGAGCCGAAGTGCTCCACGGCGGCGTCCAGCAGCGCGGCCCGATCCTCGGCGACGGTCACGTCGCCGCCCACGGCCACGGCGCGGCCGCCGGCGTCCTCGATCCTCTGCACCACCTTGTTCGCGCGCGGCGCCTTCTGGCGGTAGTTCACCACGACGCCCGCGCCGCGGGCGGCCAGCAGCTCGGCGGTGGCGGCTCCGATGCCGCGGGAGGAGCCGGTGACGACGACGCCGCGTCCGGCCAGGTCCTGCTCGGTCATGTTCTGTGCTTCCTGTCTGCTCAGCGGTCGGTGGTCGTCAGTGGCCCATGCCCAGGCCGCCGTCCACGGGGATCACGGCCCCGGAGATGTACGCGGCCTCGTCCGAGGCCAGCCAGCGCACGACGCCGGCCACCTCCTCCGGGGCGGCGAAGCGGCCGGCCGGGATGGACGTCTTGTACTGGGCCTTGAGCTCGTCGTCGAGGGACTGCGTCATCTCGGTGTCGATGTAGCCGGGGGCCACGACGTTCGCGGTCACGCCGCGCGCGCCGAGCTCGCGCGTGATCGAGCGGGCCATCCCGACGAGGCCGGACTTGGAGGCGGCGTAGTTGACCTGGCCGGGCGAGCCGAGCAGGCCCACCACGGAGGAGACCAGGACGATGCGTCCGCGCTTCAGGCGCATCATGCCCTTGGTGGCGCGCTGCACCACGCGGAAGGCGCCGGTGAGGTTCGTGTCGATCACCGAGGTGAAGTCGTCCTCGGACATGCGCAGCAGCAGCTGGTCGTGGGTAATGCCGGCGTTGGCCACGAGCACCTCGACCGGGCCGTGGACCTCCTCGACCTCGCGGAAGGCCGCGTCCACGGAGGCCGCGTCCGTCACGTCGGCCCGGACCGCGAGGACCCCCTCCGGCCCCTCCCCCGAGCGGGAGGTGATGGCCACCCGGTCGCCGTGCGCGGCGAACGCCCGGGCGATGGCCAGGCCGATGCCGCGATTGCCCCCCGTGACGAGGACGCTGCGGCCGGCGGCCTGCGCGTCCGCTGCGGGCGTGGTGGTCTGATCGGCCATGGGAACACCTTCCGGACGGGACGGGACTAGACTGAAGCACCGGCGCGGCGCCGTCGACGCCGTCCTGCGGGACGCCGCCGAGGGCGGGCGCGCCGGCATGTGAACCACCACTCTACGTCCGCGGCCACGCGGGGGCCCTCCGCAGGGCGCGACGTGCCAGGAGGATGCGCCATGACCAGCTCCGCCGCCGGCTCCCGAGCCGGCCGTCCCGCCCGCGCCGGGCGCGGGACGACACCGGAGGTCCAGGGGGTCACCACCGCCGCCGCCGGCCGCAGCGCGGACCGGGAGGCGCGCATGAAGGTCTACCTGGTCCAGATGCTGCTCCGCACCGCCTGCTTCGTCGCCGCGCTCTTCACCCACGGCTGGTGGCAGCTCGGGTTCATCCTCGGCGCGGTCGTGCTGCCCTACGTCGCCGTCGTGCGCGTGAACAACACCGGCCCGCAGCAGGCCGGCACCCTGCGCGCCGTGCCCGCCCAGGGACCCGCCCTGGCCCCCCGCCCCGACGACACGGCGGCGCCCAAGCCGGTCGTGCTCACCGGCGACCTCGTGGACGACCCGCGCGACCGTGCGCCCCGGGCGCTGGGCCGAGGGTCCTCGTCCGCCGGCGGTCCCGGCCTGCCCGGACGGGGCGCCGCGTGATCGGGGCGGGCCCGGGTGAGCCGGGCATGGACCTGCTGGGCGCCCTCGCGTCCGGCCGCCTCGACCCCGCCGCCGGTGCCTCCGCCGCCCGATCCCCGCACGCCGCAGCGGACGGGCCCGAGCGGCCGGTCTGCTCGCGCCGCGGGTGCACCGCGGAGGCGACCTGGGCCCTGGAGTGGAACAACCCGCGCGTCCACGCCCCGGACCGCGTGAAGACCTGGCTGGCCTGCGCGGACCATCGACCCTTCCTGGACGACTTCCTGAGCGCCCGCGGCTTCCTGCGGCGCTCCCGCCCACTCGACCCGCCCGCCACGGAGGCGCCCGAGGTCGAGACGCCCGAGACCCCGCAGGAGCCCCCGCGCCCATGAGCACCCCCGCACCCATGTCGGCCCCGACCGCCCGCGACGCCGAACGCCTGCCTCCCCTGCGCTTCGGCTTCCTCGCCACCGGCCCGTGGATCCTCGGCTTCGTGCTGTGCATCCTCTTCGCGTTCCTGTGCCATGCGCTCGCCCAGTGGCAGTGGGACCGCCGCGTGGAGGTCCAGCACCGCGTCAACCGCGTCCTGGAGAACTACGACGACGACCCGGTCCCGTTCGCCGAGGCCTCCCGGCTGTTCACCGCGTTCCAGACCGAGGACGAGTGGACGCCTGTGACACTGACCGGCGAGTACCTCGTCGACGAGACGCTCATCGTCCGCAACCGTCCCCGCGCCGGCCAGCCCGGCTACGAGGTGCTCGTGCCGTTCCGGACGGACGAGGGCCCCGTCGTCGTGGTGGACCGCGGCTGGCTCCCGGTGGGCAACAGCCCGGGTCAGCCGGACGCCGTGCCGGCCCCGCCCGCCGGCCACGCCGAGGTCGTGGTGCGGGTCAAGCCCGGGGAGCCGGCCCTGGACCGCGACGCCCCGGACGGCCAGGTGCCCTCGATCGACCTCGCCGAGATCGCCGACACCGTGGGCGGGCCCGTGGCCGGGACGGCCTACGGGATCATGGTCACGGAGGACCCGGCGGTGGAGTCGATGCCGCAGAAGCTCGTCGAGCCCACCCTGGACGAGGGCCCGCACCTGTCCTACGCGATCCAGTGGTACCTGTTCGCGGCCATGGGCTTCGGGGTGTGGGGGTACTCCGCGTGGATGCGCGCCCGCAACGACCGGGCCGACGCCCTCGACGACGCCGCGGACGACGGGCTGCTCTCCGCGCACCGGGTCCCCCGCGCCAAGCCGGCCCGGCGGCGGCGCGACGGGCGGCTTACGGACGAGGAGGCCGAGGACGCGCTCTTCGACTGAGCCCGCCCTCCGCCTCGGCGGCCCGCGCACTCAGGCGAGGGTGATGAGGTCCCTGTAGTCGTCGTTCCAGAGGTCCTCGACCCCGTCCGGCAGCAGCACCACGCGCTCGGGGTCGAGCGCCTCGACGGCGCCCTCGTCGTGGGTCACGAGCACCACGGCACCCTCGTACTGGCGCAGCGCATGGAGGATCTCCTCACGGCTGGCGGGGTCGAGGTTGTTCGTGGGCTCGTCCAGCAGCAGCACGTTCGCGCTCGAGGCCACGAGCGTGGCCAGCGCCAGGCGGGTCTTCTCGCCACCGGAGAGGACGCGGGCGGGCTTGTCGACGTCGTCGCCCTGGAAGAGGAACGATCCGAGCAGCGTGCGCGCCTGGGTGTCGCCGAGCTGCGGGGCGGCGTGGCGCATGTTGTCCAGGACCGACGCGTCCTGGTCCAGGGTGTCGTGCTCCTGGGCGAAGTAGCCCAGCTTGAGCCCGTGGCCCGCCTGGACCTCGCCGGTGTCCGGGGTCTCCTCCCCGGCGAGCATGCGCAGCAGCGTCGTCTTGCCGGCGCCGTTGTAGCCCAGGATCACCACGCGCGAGCCGCGGTCGATCGCCAGGTCCACTCCCGTGAAGATCTCGAGCGAGCCGTAGGACTTGGAGAGGTTCTCGGCGCGCAGCGGCGTCTTGCCGGAGGCCTGCGGGGTGGGGAAGCGGATCGCGGCCACGCGGTCGACCGCGCGCTCGCCCTCGACGCCGCGCATGAGCCGCTCGGCGCGCTTGATCATGTTCTGCGCGGCGGTGGCCTTGGTCGCCTTGGCACGCATCTTCTCGGCCTGGGCCATGAGGGCCGAGGCCTTCTTCTCCGCGTTGGCGAACTCCCGGCGGCGGCGCGCCTCGTCCTGCTGGCGCTGGGCGAGGTAGTTCTTCCACGTCATGTTGTAGACGTCCATGGTCTGCCGGTTCGCGTCCAGGTAGAGGACCTTGTTCACGGTCATCTCCATGAGCTCCACGTCGTGCGAGATCATCAGGAGGCCGCCGGAGTAGGTCTTCAGGTAGTCGCGCAGCCACACGATCGAGTCGTGGTCGAGGTGGTTGGTGGGCTCGTCCAGCAGCATGATGTCCGCGTCGGAGAAGAGGATGCGGGCGAGCTCCACGCGGCGGCGCTGGCCGCCGGAGAGGGTGTGCAGCGGCTGGTCCAGGACGCGGTCCGGCAGGCCGAGGTTGGACGTGATCCGGGCGGCCTCGGACTCGGCCGCGTAGCCGCCGCGGGCCTCGAACTCCGCCTCCAGACGGGAGTAGCGGTTCATCGCCCGCTCCCGCTCGGCGTCGTCGACGGCGGCCATCCCGGCCTCGGCCTCACGCATGCGGCGGATCGTCTGGTCCAGGTCGCGGGCGGAGAGGATGCGGTCGCGGCCGGACTGGTCCATGTCCTCGACCTTGGGGTCCTGGGGCAGGTAGCCGATGCGCCCGGTCCGGGTCACCGTGCCCGCCGTGGGCTGCCCGCCGCCGGCCAGGACCTTGGTCAGCGTCGTCTTGCCGGCGCCGTTGCGCCCCACGAGGCCGACCTTGTCCCCCTTGTCCACGCGGAAGTTCACCTCGTCCATGAGGAGACGGGCGCCCACGCGCAGTTCGACATCGGTGACGGTCAGCATGGGGGTGTCAGACTCCAGGGGTCGAGGGAAGGACAGGGGTGCACCGGCGGGGCCGGCCGATCTCGACGGGCGGGGGCCAGTGCGGTGCCGGGCCAGTCTAGTCCGTCTACACTCTGGCCCCATGAGCTTCAACGAGAACGTGCAGATCGACGCCGGCCGGGCCCGATCGGGCGGTGGCGGCGGGCTGGGGGCTGGGGGGCCGGGGCATCGCCATCGGCGGTGGCGGCGGCCTGCTCGCGTTGCTGCTCGCGATCTTCGCCCCCGGGCTGGCCGAGCAGCTCGGGATCGACACGGGCGGCGGGTCCGTCGGCCAGAGCCAGTACCAGCAGCAGACGGGCTCGGGCGGCCAGAGCCAGCCCCTCTCGGACGAGGAGTGCGCCAGCGGTGCGGACGCCAACCAGAACACGGACTGCCGCGTCATCGCGACCACCGAGGCCGCGGACGAGTTCTGGGGCGAGTACCTCGCGCAGTTCTCGGACATCCAGTGGCGCCAGCCGCAGCTGACCCTGTTCCAGGGCGGCGTGAGCACCGGCTGCGGCAGCGCCTCCTCGGCCACGGGCCCGTTCTACTGCCCGGCGGACGAGTCCATGTACTTCGACACCGCGTTCTTCGAGACGCTGCAGACCGATTTCGGCGCCGAGGGCGGACCGCTGGCGGAGGAGTACATCGTGGCGCACGAGTACGGCCACCACGTTCAGCAGGTGACCGGCTACCTGCAGCACTCCAAGGACGGGACCACCGGCCCCACCTCCGGCGCCGTGCGCGCAGAGCTGCAGGCCGACTGCTTCGCCGGCATGTGGGCCGGGCACGCCGCCTCCACCGTGGACCCCGAGTCCGGCGCGCCGTTCCTGAAGCCGATCTCGCAGGACCAGCTGCGCCAGGCCATCGACGCGGCCTCCGCCGTGGGCGATGACCGCATCCAGTCCACCCACACCGGCCGGGTGGACCCCGAGGCGTTCACGCACGGCACCTCGGAGCAGCGCATGGCCTGGTTCATGCGCGGCTACCAGAGCTCCCAGCAGGAGCCCGACATCCGCCAGTGCGACACGTTCCGGGCCTCCTCCCTGGACATCTGAGCCGGGAGCGCCGGGGCGCCTGCCGGCCCGTCCGCACTCCCCCACCACGACGGCGGCCCGTCACCTTCTGCGCGAAGGTGACGGGCCGCCGTCGTCGTCCGGACCGGATCAGATGTTGAAGCCGAGGGCGCGCATCTGGTCGCGGCCGTCCTCGGTGATCCGCTCGGGGCCCCACGGGGGCATCCAGACCCAGTTCAGCCGCCACTCGTCCACCATGGTGCCGATCGCGCGGGAGACCTGGTCCTCGATTTCGTCCGTGAGCGGGCAGGCCGCGGTGGTCAGGGTCATGTCCACGAGCAGCGCGCCGTCGTCGGCGTAGTGCAGCCCGTAGAGCAGGCCCAGGTCCACGACGTTGACGCCCAGCTCCGGGTCGATCACGTCCTTGAGGGCCTCACGGATGTCCTCCGTGGGCGCCTGGTTCGTGGTCTCCGTCATCTCAGGCCCCCGCCGCGGCCTTCTCGAAGCGGGCGTAGCCCTCGGCCTCGAGCTGCTCGGCGAGCTCCGGGCCGCCGGACTCGGCGACGCGGCCGTCCACCAGCACGTGCACGTGGTCCGGCTTGATGTAGTTGAGGATCCGCGTGTAGTGGGTGATCAGCAGGGTGCCCATCTCGTTCTGCGCCTGGGCGCGGTTGACGCCCTCGGAGACGATGCGCAGCGCGTCGACGTCGAGGCCGGAGTCGGTCTCGTCGAGGATCGCGAACTTGGGCTTGAACAGCTCGAGCTGGAGGATCTCGGCGCGCTTCTTCTCGCCGCCGGAGAAGCCCTCGTTGACGTTGCGGTTCATGAACGCCGGGTCGATCTGCAGGGCCTCGAAGGCGCCCTTGACGTCCTTGGTCCAGGTGCGCAGCGAGGGGGCCTGGCCGTCGAGCGCGGTCTTGGCGGTGCGCAGGAAGTTGGTCATGGTGACGCCCGGGATCTCCACGGGGTACTGCATGGCCAGGAAGAGGCCGGCCTGCGCGCGCTCGTCGACGCTCATCTCCAGCACATCCTCGCCGTCGAGGGTGATGGAGCCGGAGGTGACCTCGTAGCGCGGGTGGCCGGCGATGGTCGAGGCCAGGGTGGACTTGCCGGAGCCGTTCGGGCCCATGATCGCGTGGGTCTCGCCCGTCTCGATGGTCAGGGAGAGGCCCTTCAGGATCTCCTTGGGGCCGTTCTCGGTCTCGATCTGCACGTGCAGGTCGGTGATCTGCAGGGTTGCCATGGTGGTTCTCCTCGGGTGGAAGGCGGTGGGGTCTGCGGGGCGTCGGTCAGAGCTGCGCGATGCGCAGCTCGTCCTCCATGACGGCGGTCAGCTCGTCCTCGACGTCGCCGATGCCGATCTTCTGGATGATCTCGTTGAGGAAGCCGCGCACGATCAGGCGGCGGGCCTCGGTCTCGGAGATGCCGCGGGCCATCAGGTAGAACAGCTGGGTCTCGTCGAAGCGGCCGGTCGCGGACGCGTGGCCCGCCCCCTCGATCACGCCGGTCTCGATCTCCAGGTTCGGCACCGAGTCCGCGCGCGCCCCGTCGGAGAGCAGCAGGTTCTGGTTCTTCTCGTACGTGTCCGTGCCCTCGGCCTCCTTGCGGATCAGCACGTCGCCCACCCACACGGTGCGCGCGTCCGTGCCCTGCAGGGCGCCCTTGTAGAGCACGTTCGAGACGCAGTCCGGCTGGTTGTGGTCCACGAACAGGCGGTTCTCGAGGTGCTGACCGGCGTCGGCGAAGTACAGGCCGTACATCTCGGCCTCGCCGCGCTCGGCGGCGAACCGCGCGGTCGGGGTCAGCCGCACCACGCCGCCGCCGTAGGACACGGCCACGTGCTTGAAGTGCGCGTTCGTGGCGACCGAGGCCTGCTGGGCCGAGACGTGCACGGCGTCGGCCTCCCAGGCCTGCAGCGCGACCACGTTCAGGCGGGCGTCGCGGCGCACGTCGAACTCGACGTTCTGGGCCAGCACGGCGGTGCCGCGGTGGGCGATCACGACGTCGGCCTGCGCGTTCTCCTCCACGAGCACGGTCAGGTGCATCGCGGCCGGGTCGGCGGAGGAGCCGACGACGTCGATGCGCACCGGCTCGGCGACCTCGCCGGAGATCGTCACGACGGTGGCCTCGGAGACCGAGTTCCAGGCCGCGGCGGACACGCGGTCGTCCGGGGTCAGGACGGAGCCGACGCGGGCGTCGTCGCGGGCCACGGTCTCCACCGTGACGCCGGCCTGCTCGGCCACGGTCACGGCGGGCGCGGCACCGGTCAGGCGCGCGTCGTCGCCCTCGGGCAGGTGCAGCCCGCCCAGGCGCTTGAGCGGGGTGAAGCGCCAGTCCTCCTCGCGCCCCGTGAGCACGGGGAAGTCGGACAGCTCGAAGGAGCTGAGGCGATCGGCGCGCGAGCCCGCGGCGTTGCGCTCCCGGCCCCCGGCCCGGGCGGCCGGGTTCTGCGCGGCAGTGAGCTTCTCGCCCTCCTCGCCCATGCCCGGGATCATGGTCCGCTGGGTGTTCTCCACGGTGTCGGTCATGTCAGCCCACCGATCCTTCCATCTGCAGTTCGATCAGCTTGTTGAGCTCGAGCGCGTACTCCATGGGCAGCTCGCGGGCGATCGGCTCGATGAAGCCGCGCACGATCATGGCCATGGCCTCGTCCTCGGACATGCCACGGCTCATGAGGTAGAAGAGCTGCTCCTCGGACACCTTCGAGACGGTCGCCTCGTGGCCGAGGGTCACGTCGTCCTCGCGGATGTCGATGTACGGGTACGTGTCGGAGCGGGAGACCGTGTCGACGAGCAGGGCGTCGCACACCACCGAGTTGGCGGAGCCGTTCGCGCCCTCGGCGATCTGCACCAGGCCGCGGTAGGCGGCGCGGCCGCCGCTGCGGGCCACGGACTTGGACACGATCGAGGAGTTCGTGTGCGGGGCCATGTGCACCATCTTGGAGCCGGTGTCCTGGTGCTGGTCCTTGCCCGCGAACGCGACGGAGAGGGTCTCGCCGGTGGCGTGCTCGCCGGTCAGGTACACGGCCGGGTACTTCATGGTCACCTTGGAGCCGATGTTGCCGTCGATCCACTCCATGGTGCCGCCGGCCTCGACCACGGCGCGCTTGGTCACGAGGTTGTACACGTTCGTGGACCAGTTCTGGATGGTGGTGTAGCGCACGCGGGCGTTCTTCTTCACCACGATCTCGACGACGGCAGAGTGCAGCGAGTCGGACTGGTAGATCGGGGCGGTGCAGCCCTCGATGTAGTGCACGTACGAGTCCTCGTCCGCGATGATCAGCGTCCGCTCGAACTGGCCCATGTTCTCCGTGTTGATGCGGAAGTAGGCCTGCAGCGGGATCTCCACGTGCACGCCCTTGGGCACGTACACGAAGGAGCCGCCGGACCACACGGCCGTGTTCAGGGAGGCGAACTTGTTGTCGCCGACCGGGATCACGCTGCCGAAGTACTCCTCGAAGATCTCCGGGTGCTCCTTGAGCGCGGTGTCGGTGTCGAGGAACACGACGCCCTGCTCCTCCAGGTCCTCGCGGATCTGGTGGTAGACGACCTCGGACTCGTACTGGGCGGCGACGCCGGCCACGAGACGCTCGCGCTCGGCCTCGGGGATGCCCAGGCGCTCGTAGGTGTTGCGGATGTCCTCGGGCAGGTCCTCCCAGGTCTTGGCCTGGCCCTCGGTGGAGCGCACGAAGTACTTGATGTTGTCGAAGTCGATGCCGGACAGGTCCGGGCCCCACGCCGGCATCGGCTTGCGCTCGAAGTACTTGAGGGCCTTGAGGCGCAGGTCACGCATCCACTCCGGCTCGTCCTTCTTGCCGGAGATGTCGCGCACGACGTCCTCGTTCAGACCGCGGACGGCCTTCTCGCCGGCCGCGTCGGAGTCGGCCCAGCCGTACTGGTAGGCGCCGATGGCGTTGAGCTCGGGGTTCTTGTCGAGGATCTCCTGGATCACGCCGGGGTCGGCGGTCTCCGCGGAGTCCCGCTGGACGATCTGGTCGGTCATCTCAGCCTCTCTCACTAGTCACTGCGGTCGGGGTCGGTCGGGTGGTCGGCGGGAGCCGGGGCGAGGCCCGCGCGGCTCAGTCGCGGCCCAGCGGCACATGTGTGGTGCACACGTGGGCGCCGGCGGCGAGGGTCGAGAGCCGGCGCACGTCCACCTCGAGCAGGCGGGCGAACAGCGCGGTCTCCTCTTCACAGAACTCCGGATGGCGCGCGGGAATTCCCTGGAACGGGCAGTGCCCCTGGCAGACCTGGTCCGCGCGGAGGGTGGGCGCCAGGCCCGCGCCGAAGTGGCGCAGCGTGCCGGCGTAGCCGGCCTCGTCGAGGACCCGCGCGAGGATCCGGGTGCGGTCCTGCAGCGCGGTCTCCCGGCCGTCGACGGCGGCCGTGAAGCGCTCCTCGATCTCGCGGAAGGCGTGGCGCGCGGTGCGGCGCACCTCCTCCTCCCCGCCGAGCTCCTCGAGGCGGGCCAGGGTGTCCAGGGCGACGGCGAGGTGGTCCTTGGGCAGGTGCTCCTGCGCGTGCGAGGTGACCACGTAGCGGCGGGAGGGCCGTCCCGCGCCGCGGGCCGCGGTGACCCGCTTGACCTCGACGAGCGAGTCCTCCTCGAGCGCGTCCAGATGGCGGCGCACGGCGGCCGCGGTCAGCTCCAGCTCGCGGCCGATCTCGGCCGCGCTCACGGGTCCACGCGTCAGGACCAGCTGCAGCACACGCTCGCGCGTGCCCTCGGCCGGGGCCGGAGCGGGGGGCGACGCAGACTGATCCGAATACACCACGCCATCATGACCTATTGATCTGGAACGGTTCAAGTGAGGCTCACCTGGCTTGATGACGCCCACGGCGGAACCCGCCGCAGGCCCGGGCACCCCCGGCCCCACGAGCCGGGGTCGCAGGGCCCGAGGACTAGACTGGCACAGTGCCCCGACCTCCCCTGACCCCGGATCCCGTGCCGCGCGACGAGCCCGTCCTGCGCCTGAGCGACGTCCACCGGAGCCTCGGCCGCGGCCGGTCCCGCACCCCCGTCCTGCGGGGCGTCGACCTCACTGCCCGTGCCGGCGCCGTCACGGTGCTGCTCGGCCCCAACGGGGCCGGCAAGTCCACCACCCTCGGCCTCTGCCACGGCATGGACCGGCCCGACGCCGGCACCGTGCGCGTGTTCGGCGCAGACCCGTGGCGGGCCTCCGCCGACCTGCGCGCCCGCATCGGCGTGATGTGGCAGGAGGGCGGCCTGCCGCCCGCGATCCCCGCCCGCCGCTTCGTCGGCCACGTGGCGTCCCTGTACCGCGACCCGCTGCCCGTCGAGCCGCTGCTGGAGCGCCTGCTGATCGCCGAGGTCGCCGGCCGCCCCCTGCGCCGCCTCTCCGGTGGCCAGCGCCAGCGCGTCGCGCTCGCGGCCGCCCTCGTCGGCCGGCCGGACATGCTGTTCCTCGACGAGCCCACCGCGGGCCTCGACCCGGAGACCCGGCCCGTCGTGCACGACGTCGTGCGTGAACAGACCGACCGCGGCGCCGCCGTGCTGCTGACCACGCACCTGCTCGACGACGCCGAGCGGCTCGCGGACGACGTCGCCATCCTGCGCGCCGGCCGCGTGGTGCGCTCCGGCTCGCTGGCCGAGCTCACGCGCGTGGCCGAGGGCGACGTCGTCGACGTGGACTTCGGCGACGCCTCCCCCGACGCCGTCCGCGCCTGGGCCGACACCCTGCCCGCGCCGCTGCGCGCGGCCGGCCTCGACGAGTCCGCCCGCCTGCGCGTGGCCGGCGTCCGCGGCCCGGACGACCTGGCCGTCCTCGCCGCGAGCTGGCGGGAGCACGCCCTGATGCCCACCCGATTCGAGCGCGCCGGACTGCGCCTCGAGCAGATCCTCCGGGAGACCGCCGCATGAGCACGCCCGTCGTCGACCACCGCGCCCCGGCCGGCACCGGAGCCCACGCCGGCGCCGCCCCGCTGGCCGCCCGCGTCCTGCGTCAGGCCGGCTACGAGACCGGCACCGCGCTGCGCAACGGCGAGCAGCTGCTCGTCACCGTGGTGCTGCCCCTGCTCGCGCTCGTGGGCGTGCACGTCACCGGCCTGCTGGACGCCCCCGGCCGCTCGGGCCTGGACGTGGCCGTGCCCGGCGTGCTCGCCCTGGCCGTGATCAGCTCCGCGTTCACGGCCACCGCGATCGCCACGGGCTTCGAGCGTCGCTACGACGTGCTCGCCGCCCTGGCCACCACCCCGCTGGGCACGCTCGGCCTCGTCGCCGGCAAGGCCCTGGCGGTGGTGGCCCTCCTGCTGGTGCAGGTGAGCGTGATCGGCGGCGTCGGCCTGGCGCTCGGCTGGCGTCCGGACCCCGAGGGGATCCTGCCGGCCCTCGTCGCCCTCGCGCTGGGGGCCGCCGCCTTCACGGCCCTCGGGCTGCTGCTCGCCGGCACGGCCCGGCCGGAGGCGACCCTCGCCGTCGCCAACCTGCTGTGGGTGCTGTTCGGCGCCGTCGGCGGCACGGTGTTCCCCGCGCGGGTGCCCGGCGTGGACCTGCTCCCCTCCGGCGCGCTGGGCACGGCCCTGCGGGCCGCCCTCCTGGACGGGGCCTGGTCGCCCGTCCCCCTGCTCGTGCTCACCCTGTGGGGCGCCGTGGCCGTCGCGGCCGCGCTCCGCTGGTTCCGCTGGCGGCCCTGAGCCGTTCCCCGTCCCCCTGCATCGAACGATCGGAAGGACACCGTGTCCACCACCACCCCCGCGGCCGGGACCGCCCCGGCCGGGCTCGCCGCCCGCCTGCCGCAGCGCCTCACGAAGGCCACCATGGCCCTCGCCGTGGCGTCCCTGGCGTCCGAGATCGGCATCATCGTCACCGGCGGCGCCGTGCGCCTCACCGGCTCCGGCCTGGGCTGCCCCACGTGGCCCAAGTGCTCACCCGAGTCCCTCACCAACACCCCAGAGATGGGCATCCACGGCTACATCGAATTCGGCAACCGGACGCTGACGTTCGTCCTGGTGGTCATCGCCGCCGCCATGTTCCTGTCCCTGTGGAACCTGCGCGGCACCCACCGGAGCCCCTTCTGGCTCTCCGTGGGCCTGCTGGCCGGCATCCCCGCGCAGGCCCTCGTGGGCGGCGTCGTGGTCCTGACGAATCTGAACCCGTGGTGGGTGGCCGGTCACTTCATCGTGTCCTCGATCATGGTCGCCGTGGCGACCCTGCTCGTGGTGCGCATCGCCGCCGAGCGCCGCGCCGGCCGGGCGGGCGTGCCCCTCGTGGACGGCGCCACCACCGTCCGGTCCCGTGCCGCCGCCTGGGCGGCGTTCGCGCTGACGTGGGCCGCCGTGTACCTGGGCACCGTGGTGACCGGCACGGGCCCGCACTCCGGCGACCCCGGCTCGCCGCGCCACGAGTTCGACCCGCTGCTGGTCACCCGGATCCACGTGATCCCGGTGTACCTGCTCCTGGCGGCCGCCCTGGTCCTGTTCTTCACGGTGCGCCGCGCGGCCGGCGCCTCCCGCCTGCAGCGCGCCGCCGTGCTGCGGCTCCTGCTCGCCCTCGTGTTCCAGGCCGCCGTGGGCTACACCCAGCACTTCACGGGCCTGCCGATCGGTGTGGTCCTGCTGCACATGCTCGGCTCGGCACTGCTCGTGGCGTCGGCGACGGAGGCCTGGGACCGGCAGGTCGCCCGCTACGTCACGGCCGGACCCGGTGCCGCGGTCGAGACCGCCACGCCCGCGCGCACCGTCGCCGCGGGCTGACGCCCCGCGCACGCGAACGGCCCCGCACCGGCTGGTGCGGGGCCGTCGTCGTCGGCGTCCCGGGGAGCGCTGGGGGCGGACCGGCGCTCAGGCGCCGAAGTGCATCAGCGGCGCACCCACGAACGGGTCCACGGCCAGGGCGATGAACAGCAGCGTCAGGTAGGTGATGGAGAGGTGGAAGACCTTCATGGCCTTGCGGTCCTCGAAGTCCTCGCGCTGGGCCTGCACCTGCAGCACGTGGGACTCCCAGATGAACCAGCCGCCGACGACGAGCGCGACCGCGGTGTAGACGATGCCGGCCCAGCCCATCGGCACGAGCAGGAGGGAGCAGGCCACGGTGGCCCACGCGTAGAGCACGACCTGGTTGGAGACGTGGCGCGCGGAGGCGATGGCGCCGAGCATCGGCACGTCGGCCTGCTGGTAGTCGCGCTTGTACTTCATGGACAGCGGCCAGTAGTGCGGGGGCGTCCACAGGAAGACCACGAGGAACAGCACGATGGCCGGCCACTCGACGGTCCCGCGCACGGCCGCCCAGCCGATCAGCACGGGGAAGCAGCCGGCGATGCCGCCCCACACGATGTTCTGCTCCGTGCGGCGCTTGAGCACGAGCGAGTACACGACCACGTAGAAGAAGATGGCGGCCACACCCAGGCCGGCCGCCAGCCAGTTGGCGCCGAACCCGAGGATCAGGATGGACACGACCGTCTGCACCCACGCGAACACGAGGGCCTCGCGGGGGGTGACCTCGCCGGTGACGAGCGGCCGGTTCTCGGTGCGCTTCATGACCCGGTCGATGTCGCGGTCGATGTAGCAGTTGAAGGTGCCGGAGGCGCCGGCGGCGAGCGCACCGCCGACGAGCGTGGCGATCATGGTGAGCACGTCCGGGAAGCCGCGCTGCGCGAAGATCATGGTCGGCAGCGTGGTCACCAGCAGCAGCTCGATCACCCGGGGCTTCGTCAGCTCGACGTACGCCCGGACCTTGCGGCGCAGGGGCAGCGGGGACCGGTCGACGACGCCGGGCTCGGCGGCGGCGACGCGGGCGGCGGACGGCGACTCCAGGGAGGATGACATCTGCTTCTCACGGTGAGGGGACGGTGGGCGTGCCCGTCCCGGGGTTCGGATCGGCCACTCGGGCGGTCCGCCTGCGGTCAGGCCTTGACCCAGTCTACTCGTGTCAACGGCTGTTCGCCCGGGGGCGAAGCATGTCATGAGGCGCCCGGTCGGGCCCGCCCCGCCGTCGCGCGGCTAGGCTGGGACGACGGCCCCGCGCCGCGACGCCCCGGCGTCGGCCGGGGCCGCACCCCGACGCTCCCGATCCGCCAGGAGAGAACCCGTGACCGACGCCGCGCAGCCGTCCACCCCCCCGACCCTGGACCGGGTGGCCCCGGCCCGCGGGTTCGTCTACTCGGAGCAGGACCGCCGGATGGTGGACACGCTCAAGGCGCTCTCGGCGGACGCCGTGGAGAAGGCCGGGCACGGCCACCCCGGCACCGCGATCTCGCTGGCCCCCGTGGCGTGGCAGCTGTACCAGAACGTCATGCACCTGGACCCCACGGACGACCGCTGGGAGGGCCGGGATCGCTTCATCCTCTCCGCGGGCCACGCCTCGCTCATCCAGTACCTGCAGTTGTTCGCCGCGGGCGCCGGGCTCGAGATCGAGGACATCCAGGGGCTGCGCACCGAGGGATCCAGGACCCCGGGCCACCCGGAGTACGGCCACACCCACGGCGTCGAGGTGACCACGGGTCCGCTGGGCCAGGGCCTGGCGATGGGCGTCGGCTTCGCGTACGAGCAGCGCCGCGTGCGCGGGCTGATGGACCCCGACGCCGCCCCCGGCACCTCCCCGTTCGACCACCACGTGTTCGTGCTCGCCTCCGACGGGGACATCCAGGAGGGCGTCGCCGCCGAGGCCTCCTCGCTGGCCGGGCACCAGGAGCTCGGGAACCTGGTCGTCGTCTACGACGCGAACCGCATCTCGATCGAGGACGACACGGACATCGCGTTCACCGAGGACGTGGTCCGCCGCTACGAGGCCTACGGCTGGCACGTGCAGGAGGTCGACTGGACCAACGGCGCCCAGGGCCACGCCGTGACCGAGTACACGGAGGACGTGGAGGCCCTGTACGACGCCCTCGTCGCGGCCAAGGCCGAGACCGGCCGGCCCTCGCTGATCAAGCTGCGCACCGTGATCGGCTGGCCCTCCCCCACGAAGCAGAACACCGGCGGCATCCACGGCTCCAAGCTCGGCACGGACGAGGTCGCCGGCCTCAAGGAGAGCCTCGGGCTGGACCCGACCAAGACCTTCGACGTCGACCCCGAGCTCCTGGCCCGCGCCCGGTCCATCGCCGAGCGCTCGGCAGAGTACCGCCGCGGCTGGGAGGTGGCGTTCCAGGCCTGGCGCGAGGCGAACCCGGAGAACGCGCGGCTGTACGACCGACTGGCCGGACGAGAGCTGCCCGCTGGCTTCGCGGACGCGTTCCCGTCCTGGGACGCGGACGAGAAGGGCCTGGCCACGCGCGCGGCCTCCGGAGAGGTGCTCACGGCCCTCGCGCCGGTCATGCCCGAGCTCTGGGGCGGCTCGGCCGACCTCGCCGGGTCGAACAACACCACCATGAAGGGCGAGCCCTCCTTCATCCCGGCCCGCCGCTCCACCGCCACGTGGCAGGGCCACGAGTACGGCCGCACCCTGCACTTCGGCGTCCGCGAGTTCGCGGCCGGGGCGATCGTCAACGGCATCACGATCGGCGGCCTGACCCGCGCGTACGTGGGCACGTTCCTGACGTTCTCCGACTACATGCGCCCCGCCGTCCGCCTGGCCGCCCTCATGGGCACCCCGAGCACGTACGTGTGGACGCACGACTCCATCGGCCTCGGCGAGGACGGCCCCACGCACCAGCCGGTGGAGCACCTGGCCGCCCTGCGGGCCATCCCCGGGCTCGACGTCGTCCGCCCGGCCGACGCCAACGAGACCGCGTGGGCGTGGCGGACGGTGCTCGAGCACCGGGACCGCCCGGCCGGGCTCGTCCTGTCCCGGCAGAGCCTGCCCGTGCTCCCCCGGGACACGGACGGCTTCGCCCCCGCCTCGGGCGTGGCCCGCGGCGCCTACGTCCTCATCGACGCCACGGATGCCGACGGCGCGCCGACGCCGGCCCGCGCGCTGCTGATCGCGACCGGCTCCGAGGTCTCCGTGGCCGTGCGGGCCCGCGCGCTGCTGCAGGCCGACGGCGTCCCGACCCGCGTCGTCTCCGCCCCCTGCCTCGAGTGGTTCGCCGAGCAGGACGAGGCCTACCGGGCCGAGGTCCTGCCCGACGGCCCCGACGCCCCGGTCCGCGTCTCCGTCGAGGCCGGCATCGCGATGCCGTGGTTCGAGCACACGGTGACGGCCTCCTCCCCGGGCGCCCGCGTGAGCCTCGAGCACTACGGCGAGTCGGCCGACGGCGCCCGCCTGATGGAGAAGTACGGATTCACTGGCGAGCACGTCGCCGAGGTGACCCGCGGCCTCCTCTGAGGCCCGGCGCCCACGGCGCCCCGAGCACGTCCACCCCGAAGGGAAGGCACCCGCAGACCATGAGCACCCCGCAGAACCCGAACACCGCCGCGCTGGCCCAGGCCGGTGTGTCGATCTGGCTCGACGACCTCTCCCGCACGCGGCTGGACGAGGGCACGCTCGAAGAGCTGATCGCCACCCGCTCGGTCACCGGCGTCACCACGAACCCGTCCATCTTCGCGGTCGCCCTCGCGGACGCGGGCGCCTACCAGGGACAGCTGCGCGACCTCGCCGCGGCCGGCGCCTCGGTGGACGAGGCCGTCGTCGCCCTGACGACCGAGGACGTGCGCCGCGCCGCCGACGTGCTCGCGCCCGTCCACGAGCGCACCGGCGGGGCGGACGGCTTCGTCTCCCTTGAGGTCGATCCGCGCCTGGCCCGCGACGCCGCCGGCACCGTGGCGCAGGCCCGCGAGCTGGCGGCGGCCGTCGACCGTCCCAACCTCATGGTGAAGATCCCCGCGACCGTGGAGGGCCTGTCCGCCATCGCGGACGTGCTCGGCGCGGGCATCAGCGTGAACGTGACCCTGATCTTCTCCCTGCCCCGCTACCGCCGGGTGCTCAACGCCTGGCTCACCGGCCTGGAGAAGGCCCGGGCGAACGGGCACGACGTCCGCCGCCTCCACTCGGTGGCCTCCTTCTTCGTCTCCCGTGTGGACACGGAGGTCGACGCGCGGCTGCGCGCGATCGGCACCCCCGAGGCCGAGGCGCTGACCGGCCGGGCCGCCGTCGCCAACGCGCGCCTGGCCTACCGAGCCTTCGAGCAGGCCCTGGACTCGGAGCGCTGGCGCCTGCTCGAGGCGGCCGGCGCCCCCGTGCAGCGGCCCCTGTGGGCCTCCACCGGCGTCAAGGACCCCGCCCTGCCGGACACGCTGTACGTCACCGAACTCGTGGCACCGCACACCGTGACCACCCTGCCGGAGAAGACCCTCGAGGCGGTCGCCGACCACGGGGTGATTGCGGCGGACACCGTCACGGGCGCCTACGCCGAGGCCGATGCCCTGCTCGACGCGGTCGGCGCGGCAGGCGTGTCCTACCAGGACGTCGTGGACGTGCTGGAGACTGAGGGCCTGGAGAAGTTCGAGGCCGCGTGGGACGAGCTGCTCGGCTCGGTCCGCTCCGGGCTCGACGCCCATCGCTGACCGCACCCGCCCCCCGACCC
>NZ_JABFBA010000031.1:56645-126029 GCF_017168445.1 Micrococcus sp. KRD026
CCGCCGCCCGCTCGCCACGCGCACGGAAGGACCCCCCATGAGCACCCTCGGCCTCACCGCCACCGGAGCCGCCCTCGAGGCGATCGACCGCCATCTGCCCGCCCTCCTCCAGGACCGCGTCGCCTCCCGCCTCGGGGCGCAGGACGCCGACCTGTGGGGGGCGCCGGCCCGCGACGAGGCCGCCAAGCGGCTCGGCTGGATCGACCTGTTCGAGGACTCCCGCGCCCTCGTCCCAGACATCGCCCAGCTGACCCGGGAGCTGCGCGCCGAGGGCGTGGACCGCGTGGTCCTGGCGGGCATGGGCGGCTCGTCCCTGGCCCCCGAGGTGATCGCGGCGACGGCCGGCGTCGAGCTCGAGGTCCTGGACTCCACGGACCCGCTCCAGGTCTCCCGCGCCCTCGAGCGCGACCTCGAGCGAACCGTGCTGGTGGTCTCCTCCAAGTCCGGCTCCACCGTGGAGACCGACTCGCAGCGCCGCGTCGTCGAGGCCGCGTTCCGCGACGCCGGGATCGACCCCCGCACCCGCCTGGTCGCCGTCACGGACCCGGGCTCACCGCTGCACGCCGCGTGCGAGTCCGCCGGCTGGCGCGCCGTCTTCACCGCGGACCCGACCGTGGGCGGGCGTTTCTCGGCCCTCACCGCGTTCGGCCTGGTCCCCACCGGCCTGGCCGGCGTGGACGTCGCGGCCCTGCTGGACGACGCGGAGGCCGTGCTCGACCTGCTGATCGCCGACGACGAGGACAACCCGGGCCTGCAGCTCGGCGCGGCCCTGGGCGGCACCCGCCCGCTGCGCGACAAGCTCGTCTTCGCCGACCACGGGTCCGGCATCGCCGGACTGCCGGCCTGGATCGAGCAGCTGATCGCCGAGTCCACGGGCAAGGACGGCACCGGGCTGCTGCCCGTCGTCGTCGCCCCCGGCGACCCCGAGACCGTGTGGGACGCCCCCGACCTGCTGCAGGTGCAGCTCGTCGGCGAGGACGACGTCGCGGCCCCGGGCCACGGCGTGCAGGTCGCCGGCTCGCTCGGCGCCCAGCTGCTGCTGTGGGAGGTGGCCACCGCGGTGGCCGGCCGCCTGCTCGGGATCAACCCCTTCGACCAGCCGGACGTGGAGGCCGCCAAGGCCGCCGCCCGCACCCTGCTGGACGGCCCCGCCGCCGAGCGGCCGGCCGACGGCGAGGTGGAGGGTGTCGAGGTCTCCGGCCCGGCGTCCGTGACCTCTGCCCCGGACCTGGCCGGCGTGCTGCGCGCCACGGCGGCACTGGTGCCCGAGGGCGGCTACCTGGCGGTCCACGCCTACCTCTCCCGTCATGACGACGCCGAGCTCGAGGAGCTGCGCGCGGACCTGGCGGACCTGGTCGGCCGCCCGGTCACGTTCGGCTGGGGTCCGCGGTTCCTGCACTCCACCGGACAGTTCCACAAGGGCGGCCCGGCCGTCGGCGTGTTCCTGCAGATCACCGGCGACGCCGGCCTGGACCTCGAGGTGCCCGGCCGCCCGTTCTCCCTGGGCAGGCTCATCGCCGCGCAGGCAGCGGGCGACGCCCGGGTGCTGGGCGATCTCGGCCGCCCCGTGGTCACCCTGCACCTGCGCCGCCGCGACGCGGGCATCGAGGCCCTGAGGAGCGCCGTCCGTGGCCGGTGAGTCCCGGACCGCCCCCCGCAACCCGCTGCGCGACCCCCGTGACCGGCGCCTGACCCGCATCGCGGGCCCGTCGGCGCTCGTGCTGTTCGGCGTGACGGGCGACCTGGCGAAGAAGAAGCTCCTGCCGGCCATGTACGACCTGGCCCAACGCGGCCTGCTGCCGCCGGCGTTCTCCCTCGTCGGCTTCGGTCGCCGCAGCTGGTCCGACGAGGAGTTCGCCGACTACGTGCGCGCCGCCGTCGAGGCCTCCTCCCGGACCACGTTCGACGAGACCGTGTGGGACCAGTTCCAGGGCGGTCTGCGCTTCGTCTCCGGCGCGTTCGACGACGAGGCTGCCTACGTCCGTCTCGACGAGGTGCTCGCCGAGCTCGAGACCTCACGCGGCACGCGGGGGAACACCGCGTTCTACCTCTCCATCCCGCCGGACTGGTTCGAGGCCGTCTCCCGCCACCTGGCCGACCAGGGCCTGGCCGACCGGTCGCAGCCGGCCGAGGGCCCGTGGCGCCGCGTGGTCATCGAGAAGCCCTTCGGCCACGACCTGGCCAGCGCGCAGGAGCTCAATGCTGTGATCGAGCGCGTCTTCCCCTCGGACGCGGTGTTCCGCATCGACCACTACCTCGGCAAGGAGACGGTGCAGAACATCCTCGCGTTCCGGTTCGCCAACCGGATGTTCGAGCCGCTCTGGAACGCGGAGCACGTGGACCACGTCCAGATCACGATGGCCGAGGACATCGGCATCGGTGGACGGGCGAGCTACTACGACGGCGTGGGCGCGGCGCGCGACGTCATCCAGAACCACCTCCTGCAGCTGCTCGCGTTCACCGCGATGGAGGAGCCGATCTCGTTCGACGCGGACCATCTGCGCGCGGAGAAGGAGAAGGTCCTCGAGGCCGTGACCGTCCCGGACACGCCCGAGGGACTCGCGGCGGCCTCCGCCCGCGGCCAGTACACCTCCGGCTGGCAGGGCGGCGAGCGGGTCACGGGATTCCTCGACGAGGAGGGCTTCAACCCGGCGTCCGTCACGGAGACGTACGCCGCGCTCAAGGTGGGCATCCGCACGCGGCGCTGGCAGGGCGTGCCGTTCTACCTGCGGGCCGGCAAACGCCTCGGCCGGCGGGTGACGGAGATCGCCGTCGTCTTCAAGAAGCCCCCGCACCTGCTGTTCCCCGTCCACGACGGGGACGAGTTCGGGCAGAACATCATCGTCATCCGGGTGCAGCCGGACGAGGGCGTCACCATCCGCTTCGCGTCCAAGGTGCCCGGCACGCAGACCGAGATCCGCGACGTCACGATGGACTTCGGCTACGGCCACGCCTTCACCGAGGACTCCCCCGAGGCGTACGAGCGTCTCATCCTCGACGTGCTCCTCGGGGAGCCGCCGCTGTTCCCGCGCCAGGCCGAGGTGGAGCTGTCCTGGCGGATCGTGGACCCGTTCGAGGAGCACTGGGCGAGCCTGGGCACCCAGCCCGAGCCCTACGCCCCGGGCACGTGGGGACCGCCCTCGGCCGACGCCCTCATGGCCCGCGACGGACGAAGCTGGAGGCGCCCGTGAAGATCCGCATGCACGACACCACCACCTCCCAGGTGGCCAAGCGCATCACGCAGCTGCGCGAGAAGAGCGGGGTCGTGGCCCTCGGCCGCGTCCTCACGCTCGTGATCAGCACGGACGACGCCGGCATCGAGTCCGCCGTCCAGGCCGCCAACGCGGCCTCGCTCGAACACCCGTGCCGCATCGTCGTCCTGGCCCTGGGCGACCCCGCGGCCCCCACCCGCCTGGACGCCGAGATCCGGGTCGGGGGCGACGCCGGCGCCTCCGACGTCGTGGTGCTGTGGTGCGCCGGGGAGAACGCCCACGCCGACGAGTCGCTCGTCTCCGGGCTGCTCCTGCCCGATGCGCCCATCGTCGTGTGGTGGCCCGGGGTGCCACCCGGGGTCCCCTCGGCGACGGCGCTCGGTCGCCTGGCCCACCGCCGGATCACGGACACGGCCTCGGCGTCCGCGGCCGAGCCCGCCCTGTGGGCTCTGCGCGCGGGCCACCATGAGGGGGACACCGACCTGGCCTGGACGCGCCTGACGCTGTGGCGGATCCAGGTGGCCGGGATCTTCGACACGCTCGACGTGGCCACCCTGCGCTCGGTGACGGTGGACGGGGCGCCGGACTCCCCCAGCACCATGCTGCTCGCGGCGTGGCTCACCCTGACCCTGAAGGTGCCCGTGACGATCGCGCACTCGAAGGTCGGCCACGGGATCCGTGCGGTGCGCCTGCGGTGCACGGACGGGGACGTGGTGCTCTCCCGCTCGCAGTCGCAGGTGGCCCGGCTCTATCAGCAGGGCCGGCCGGTGCAGCGCATCTCCCTGCCACGCCGGACGATCCAGGACTGCCTGGCCGAGGAGCTGCGCCGCCTGGACCCGGACGAGGTCTTCGGCGCCGTGCTCCACCAGGGCCTGCCGCGCACGGACCTCTCCCCCGTGCAGGCCTCCGAACGCTGAGGGGCCCCCGGCGCCCCACCGGTCCGGGACGCGCGAACGCCCCGCACGGATCTTCCGTGCGGGGCGTTCGCGTCGGGGCCCGGCGGGGCGGCCTCAGGACTCCATGGTCAGACGCGGCAGGACGCCGAGCAGGGCGATCACGACACCCCAGGCGACCACGGAGCCGACGGTCAGGCGGGTGAGCAGACGCTGGGCGGAGCCCGAGGAGCTCATCGAGCTGGTCACGCCGCCGCCGAACATGTCCGAGACGCCGCCGCCGCGGCCCTTGTGCAGCAGGATGAGCAGCACGATGACCACGCTGAGCACGACCACGAGGATCTGCAGGGCCAGGGTCAGGACGTCCACGGGAGGGCTCCTCGGGTCGAGGTGCGGCCCCGGCGCGCGCCGGGGCCGTCACGGAGAATGCGGTCGGTCGGGCCGGACGGATCAGGCCTGGTCGAACCGGACGATCTTAGCAAACTCGTCCGCGTCGAGGCTGGCGCCGCCCACGAGGGCGCCGTCCACGTCTGGCTGCGCCAGCAGCGCCGGCGCGCTGGAGGACTTCACGGAGCCGCCGTAGAGGATCCGCAGTCCGGCGGCGACGTCGTCGCCGTGCAGTGCGGCCACGCGGGCGCGCAGGGCCGCGCACATCTGCTGCGCGTCCTCGGGGCCGGCGACCTCGCCCGTGCCGATCGCCCACACGGGCTCGTAGGCGACGACGACGCCGGCCACGTCCTGCGCCGACAGGCCCGCGATCGAGCCCTCCAGCTGGGCGAGCGTGTGCTCGACGTGCCGGCCGGCCTGGCGCACCTCCAGGCCCTCGCCCACGCAGATCACCGGGGTGAGGCCGTGGCGCAGGGCCGCGGCGGCCTTGCGCGCGACGAGGGCGTCGTCCTCCCCGTGGAGGGTGCGGCGCTCGGAGTGGCCCACGATCGCGTAACGGCACCCCAGCGCGGCCAGGAACGCGCCGGAGACGTCGCCCGTGTAGGCGCCGGCGTCCTCGGGCGAGAGGTCCTGCGCGCCGTAGACGAGGTCCAGGCGGTCACCGGTGACGAGCGTCTGCACGGACCGCAGGCCCGTGAAGGGCGGGAACACCGCGACCTCCACGGCCTCCTGGTCATGGTCCGCGTCCGAGAGGAGCCACGTGAGGCGCTGCACCAGGGTGACGGCCTCGAGGTGGTCCAGGTTCATCTTCCAGTTGCCCGCGATCAGCGGCACGCGCGTGGTCTGCTCCGCCATGCTCACGCCCGCCCCTCGCCGGCCAGGGCGGTGACACCCGGCAGCTCCTTGCCCTCGAGGTATTCGAGGGAGGCGCCGCCGCCGGTGGAGATGTGGCCGAACGCGTCGTCGGCGAAGCCGAGCGTGCGCACGGCCGCCGCGGAGTCGCCGCCGCCGACCACCGACAGGCCGCCGGCCGCGGAGGCCTCGGTGAGGGCCCGGGCCACCGCCCGGGTGCCCTCCGCGAAGGCCGGGAACTCGAACACGCCCATGGGGCCGTTCCAGAACACGGTCTGGGCGCCGCGGATCTGCTCCGCGAACGCCCGGGCCGTCTCGGGGCCGATGTCCAAGCCCATGGCGGACGCGCCGTGCGCGCCCGAGGTGAGGGCGTCCACGGCCAGGACCTCGTGCTCGGCGTCGGCCGCGAAGCCGGAGGCCATGACGATGTCCGTGGGGAGCACGATGCGGGCGGCCCCGGCCTCGGAGCGGCGCAGGTACTCGCGGACGGTGTCGAGCTGGTCCTCCTCGAGCAGGGAGGCGCCCACCTCGTGGCCCTGCGCCTTGAGGAACGTGAAGAGCATGCCGCCGCCGATCAGCAGCGTGTCGGCCTTGTCCAGCAGGTTGTCGATCACGGCCAGCTTGTCCGAGACCTTCGACCCGCCCAGCACGACGACGTAAGGCCGCTCCGGGGACTCGGTCAGACGGGTGAGCACCTCGAGCTCGGCGGCGACCAGCGGGCCCTGGTGGGCCGGCAGCTGTGCCGCGACGTCGAACACGGAGGCGTGCTTGCGGTGGACCGCGCCGAAGGCGTCGCCCACGTAGGCGCCGTCGTCGCCGGCCAGCGCCGCCATCTCGCCGGCCAGTGCGGCGCGCTCGGCATCGTCCTTGGAGGTCTCGCGGGCGTCGAAGCGCACGTTCTCCAGCAGCAGCACCTGGCCGTCCTGCAGGGCGGCGGCCTTCGCGCGCGCGTCGTCCCCGGTCACGTCCGCGGCGAGGGCGACGTCGGTGCCCAGCAGCTCGGCCATGCGCGCGGCGACGGGGCGGAGGGAGTACGCGGGGTCCGGCTCACCCTTGGGGCGGCCCAGGTGGGCCATGACGATCACGCGCGCACCGGCCTCGGCCAGGTCCCGGATCGCGGGCAGCGAGGCACGGATGCGGCCGTCGTCGGTGACGGTGTCCCCGTCCAGCGGGACGTTCAGGTCGGACCGGATGAGCACGGTGCGGCCGGCGACGCCGGCCTCGAGCAGATCGGTGAGGGTCGGTGCGGGCATGATGCCTCCTGGGGTGCCGGAGCGGGGTCGGTTCACGGTGCAGTCTAGGCGGACGGCCCGGGCCGACGGAGGAACCGTCGGCCCGGGCCGTCGGGCGCCGTGCGGGCTCAGAGCTTCGAGCCGATGAGGTCTGCGAAGTCCATGAGCTGGGAGGTGTAGCCGTACTCGTTGTCGTACCAGCCGATGATCTTCACGGTCTGGCCGATGGACTTGGTCAGCGGGGCGTCGAAGGTGCACGCCGCCGGGGAGGTGATGATGTCCGAGGACACGATCGGGTCCTCCGAGTAGACCAGGCGGCCCTGCAGCGGACCGGACTCCGCGGCCTTCTTGAACGCCGCGTTGATCTCCTCGACCTCCACGTGGCGCGTCAGCTCCACGGTCAGGTCGGTGGCCGAGCCGGTGATGGTGGGCACCCGCATGGCGAAGCCGTCGAGCTTGCCCTTCAGCTCCGGGATGACCTCGCCGATGGCCTTGGCCGCGCCCGTGGAGGTGGGCACCATGTTCTGGGCCGCGGCGCGCGCCCGACGGCGATCCTTCTTGTGCACGTTGTCGTGCAGGTTCTGGTCGCCGGTGTACGCGTGGATCGTGGTCATGATGCCGTCCACGATGCCGAACTCGTCGTTGAGGACCTTCGCCATCGGGGCCAGGCAGTTCGTGGTGCACGAGGCGTTCGAGACGATGTGCATCGACTCCGCGTCGTAGGTGTGCTCGTTCACGCCCATCACGAAGGTGCCGTCGACCTCCTTGGCGGGGGCCGAGATGAGGACCTTCTTGGCCCCCGCGTCGAGGTGGGCCTGCGCCTTGGGGCCGGTCGTGAAGATGCCGGTGCACTCGATGACCAGGTCCACGCCGAGCTCACCCCACGGCAGCTTCGTCGGGTCGGCCTCCTGGAAGAACGCGACGTCGCGGCCGTCGATGCGGAACCCCTTCTCGGTCCGCTCCAGCTCGCCCGGGTAGCGGCCCAGGATGGTGTCGTACTGGGTCAGCCAGAACAGGTCCTCGGGGTCGGCGAGGTCGTTCACCGCGACCAGCTCGAGGTTCTCGTGGCCGCGGTCCCTGAGCACGCGCACGATGTTGCGTCCGATGCGGCCGTAGCCGTTGATGGCGATCTTGGTCATGGTGGTCTCTCTCGTTAGTTCGCGTTGCGTGGTCCCCGTGGCGGTGGGTCCGGGGCGGTACGGTCGAGCGGTCGCGCCCGGTCCGGGCGCGCGGTGGGGACAGGGCCGGAGCGCCGAGCCCCTCCCCGCATCGGGGCGCTGACGTCGTGGGGCCACGACGTCAGCGCCCCGGTGCGCGGTGTGGATCAGGCCGGGAGGATCAGGCCGGAGGCGCCGGCGCGGGCGGCCTCGAAGCGGGCCTGCACGTCGGCCCAGTTCACGATGTTCCAGATCGCCTTGACGTAGTCCGCCTTGACGTTCTGGTAGTCGAGGTAGAAGGCGTGCTCCCACATGTCCAGCTGGAACAGCGGGATGGTGGCGACCGGCACGCCGTTCTGCTGGTCGTAGAACTGCTCGATCACCAGGTTGCCGCCGATGGGCTCGTAGGCCAGCACGGCCCAGCCGGAGCCCTGGATGCCGAGGGCGGCGGCGGTGAAGTGGGCCTGGAACTGGTCGAACGAGCCGAAGTACTCGTCGATGGCGGCGGCCAGCTCGCCGGTCGGCTTGTCGCCGCCCTCCGGCGAGAGGTTCTTCCAGAAGATCGAGTGGTTCGTGTGCCCGCCCAGGTTGAAGGCGAGGTCCTTCGACAGCTGGTTCACGGAGCCGAAGTCGCCGGCCTCACGCGCGGCGGCCAGCTTCTCCAGGGCGGTGTTCGCGCCCTTGACGTACGTGGCGTGGTGCTTGGAGTGGTGCAGCTCCATGATGCGGGCCGAGATGTGCGGCTCCAGCGCGGCGTAGTCGTAGTCCAGCTCCGGAAGGGTGTATTCGGTCATGCTTCCTCCTTGGTCAGGCGAGGCTGCGGGCAGGACGCCCTCGGCCTCCACCTCGGGCAACCTCGCGTCTCGGCGGCGTATTCCGTCCGTCTCCATTGTGATCGGGGGCGGAGCGCCGGGGCCAGATCCCGTCGACGGTGATCCCGCGCTCAGCCTTCGGAGGCCGCGTCCGTCCCGGGGATGCCCCGCTCGGCGGCCCGCTTGTCCGCCATGGCCAGTAGCCGGCGGATGCGCCCGGCGACGGCGTCCTTGGTCATCGGCGGGTCCGCGAGGCGGCCGAGCTCGTCGAGGGAGGCCTGCTTGTGCTCGAGGCGCAGCCGTCCCGCGTAGCGAAGGTGGTCGGGCACCTCGTCCCCGAGGATCTCGAGGGCCCGCTCCACCTTCGCCCCGGCCGTGACAGCGGCCTGGGCGGAACGGCGCAGGTTGGCGTCGTCGAAGTTCGCCAGGCGGTTGGCGGTGGCCCGGACCTCTTTGCGCTCGCGCCGCTCGCGCCAGAGGGTCGCGGTCTGCTCCGCGCCGACGGCGGCGAGCAGCGTGGCGATCGCCTCGCCGTCGCGGACCACGACGCGGTCCGACTGACGCACCTCGCGCGCCTTCGCCGCCACGCGGAGCCGACGCGCGGCCCCCACCAGCGCGAGCGCGGCCTCCGGGCCCGGCGTGGTCACCTCGAGGGCCGCCGAGCGGCCGGGCTCGGTGAGGGAGCCGTGGGCCAGCAGGGCCCCGCGCCACACGGCGGCGGTGGCCGCCGTCGTCCCGCTGACGAGGACCGGCGCGAGGCCACGCACGGGCCGTCCCCGCTGGTCGATGAGCCCGGTCTGCCGGGCGAGGTCCTCTCCCCCGCGCACGACCCGGAGCACGTACCGCTGACCACGGCGCAGGTTGCCGCCGGAGACCACCACGATCTCCGGGGCCAGGCCGTACAGCTCGGTGATGGCGGCCCGCAGGCGGCGCGCACTGGCGCCGTGGTCCAGTTCAACCTCCACGACGACGCGGCCGGCCACGAGGTGCAACCCCCCGGCGAACCGCAGCATCGCCGCGGTCTCCGCCCGCCGCTCCGGGGTCGCGGCGACCGGCACACGGGCCAGCTCCTCCTTGAGGGTCATGGTCAGCGCCATGCTCGTGCTCCTTCTCGGCGAGGTGCGCGCGTCAGTGGGTCATCGCCTCGCCGATCGAGACGGCCAGGCGCAGCGGGTCGTGGACCTGGGGATCCTGGGCACTGCTCACTCTACTGAACGCCACGCGCGCGCCCATCCGGGCCGCCTCGGCCTCCACCGCCGCCCGGTCGGTGACCGCGTCCACGTCGGCGATCACCACGTCCAGCCGGAGGTCCGGCGCATAGGAGCGCAGCACCTTGAGGTGGTCGGCGTGGGTGAGGCCGGTGGTCTCCTGGTCTCCCGTGCGCAGGTTCAGCACCATGAGGCGCCGGGCGGTGGTGGCGGCGAGGGCCGCGCGCACGTCCGGCATCAGCAGGTGCGGCAGCACCGACGTGTACAGCGAGCCGGGTCCGAGCACCACCCAGTCGGCCATCTCGATCGCCGAGAGCGCCTCCGGGGTGGCGGGGGCGTCGGACGGGCTCAGGCGGACGTCGGTGACGCGCCCCTCGAACGCGGCGACCGCGAGGGCCACCTGGCCCTCCACGCATCGGGTGCGCAGGCGGCCGTCCGGGCCGGCGCTGAGCACGTCCCCGCCGATGGTCAGCGGCACCCGCGAGACCGGCAGGACCTCACCGTGCGCCCGCAGCAGGGCGCCGGCCCAGCGCAGCCCGTCCACCGGGTCGCCCAGCAGCTCCCAGAGGGCGACGATCAGGAGGTTCCCGAGCGCGTGGTTGTCCAGGGTGGCCTGGTCGGCGGGCACCTCGGTGGAGTGGAAGCGGTGCTGCATGACGTGGGCCCAGGTCCGACCCCAGTCGGTGTCGTCGCACAGGGCGGCCAGCGCCATGCGGAGGTCGCCAGGCGGCAGCACCGCCATCTCCCGGCGGATGGTGCCGGAGGAGCCACCGTCGTCCGCCACCGTGACGATGGCCGTGAGGTGCCCGGCCACGTGCCGCAGGGCCGCGAGGGACGCGGAGAGGCCGTGGCCGCCGCCGAGGGCGGTGACGCGGGCCGTGGGGCGGGACATGCCGGCGCCCACCCCGCGCCCTTCCGAACCCATCCCGGGCGGCAGGGGCAGTTGGCCGGTGAGCGGGGACGTCATTCGCGCCCCATGTCCCGGTGCTGGACGTGCACCGTGACGTGGGGCACCTGGGCCAGGCGCCGGGCCAGCTCCTCGGCGACGGCCACGGAGCGGTGCTTGCCGCCCGTGCAGCCGATGGCGAGCGTGGCGTAGTGCTTGTTCTCCCGCCGGTAGCCCTCGAACACCGGCCCCAGCATGGCGACGTACGTGCGCAGGAAGTCCTCGACACCGGGGCGGGAGAGCACGTAGTCCGCGACCGCGGCCTCCGTGCCCGTGTGCGGACGCAGCGCCGGCACCCAGTGGGGGTTGGGGATGAAGCGCATGTCCGCCACGAAGTTCGCGTCCGCCGGGACGCCGTACTTGAACCCGAAGCTCATGATGGTCAGGCGCAGCGTGACGGGGCCGGACTCCGAGAACAGCTCGGTGATCTCCGTGGCCAGGCCGTGCACGTTCAGCTCGGTGGTGTCCACCACGACGTCGGCACGCGCCTTGAGCGGCTCGACGACGTCCCGCTCCGCGCGGATGCCGTCCAGCAGCCGGGCGTTGCCCTGCATCGGGTGGGGGCGGCGGCCGGCCTCGAAGCGTTGCAGGAGGACGTGGTCCTCCGCATCGAGGAACACGGTGCGATACTCCACTCCGCTGTTGGCCAGGTGCTGCAGGGCGGCGTACAGCTCCTCGAAGTAGGAGCGCGAGCGCACGTCCACCACGATCGCCAGGCGCGGGAACGCCTCCGGCGAGCGGGCGATGAGCTCGGCCAGCGTGCCGAACAGGGCCGGCGGCATGTTCTCCACCACGTCCCAGCCGTGGTCCTCGAGCGCGTGCGCGGCGGTGGTCCGTCCGGCGCCGGACATCCCGGCGATCACGAGCACCTCGGATGTCGGCGGCTTCTCCGGCTGGAGGGTCTCCTCGGTCATGACTCCACTGTATCCGCGGGCGTGTCGGCCGTGAGCGCCGTGTGGACGGCCTCGGCCAGCCGCGGCCCGATGCCGGCGACCTCGGTCAGCCGGTCCACGCCGGCGGCCCGGATCTCGGCGACGGAGCCGAAGTGGTTCAGCAGCGCGGTGCGCTTGGCCGGGCCCAGACCCGGGATCCCGTCCAGGGCGGAGACGGTCATCGCCTTGGACCGCCGGCTGCGGTGGCCCGCGATCGCGAACCGGTGCGACTCGTCACGGATGCGCTGGAGCAGGTACAGGCCCTCCGAGGTGCGCGGCAGGACCACCGGGAACTCGTCGCCCGGCAGCCACACCTCCTCGAGCCGCTTGGCCAGCCCGACCACGGGCAGGTCGTCCAGGCCCAGCTCCTCGAGGACCGCCGCGGCCGCGGCCACCTGTGGCGGGCCGCCGTCGACCACCACGAGCGAGGGCGGGTACGCGAAGCGGCGCCCCGCCTCCTGATCGTCCGCCTCGACCTGACCGGAGAGCGGGGCGCCCTCCGCGCGCTCCTTGGCCAGGCGGGCGAAGCGGCGCCGCAGGACGTCGCGCAGGGACGCCGTGTCGTCCCGGGCGGCCTCCCCCGTGACGTTGAAGCGGCGGTAGTCCTTCTTCTTCGGCAGCCCGTCCTCCATGACGACCATCGAGCCGACCACGTTGGTGCCCTGGGAGTGGGAGATGTCGTAGCACTCGATGCGCAGCAGGGGCTCGGTGATCTCCAGGGCCTCCTGCAGCTCCCGCAGGGCGGCGGAGCGGGTGGTGAGGTCCCCGGACCGCCGCGACTTGTGCAGCTTGAGGGCCATCTCCGCGTTCTCCCGGACGGTCTCCATGAGGTCCGCCTTCGAGCCCCGCCGGGGCACGCGCACGGCGACCCGGGACCCGCGCAGGCCCGAGAGCCACTCGGTGAGCTGCGCGGCGTCGTCGGGCTCGACCGGGACGAGGATCTCGTGCGGGATGCGCTCCGGCCCCTCGAGGTCGCCGTAGACCTGCTGGAGCAGGTGCGCGACCATCTCCGGCTCGGCGACGTCCTCCACGCGCTCCATGACCCAGCCGCGCTGGCCGCGGATGCGACCCTGCCGGACGTGGAACACCTGCACCGCGACCTCCAGCTCGTCCGCGTGCAGGGCGAAGATGTCCGCCTCCGTGTTCTCCGGCAGCACCACGGCGTTGCGCTCGAACACGCGGCGCAGCGCGGCGATGTCGTCCCGCAGCCGGGCCGCGTCCTCGTAGCGCAGCTCCTCGACGGCGCGGGCCATGGCCTTCTCCAGCTCGCGGATGAACCGGTTCGCATCCCCGGCCATGAAGTCGCAGAAGTCCTGGGCCAGCGCGCGATGGTCCGCCGGGCTGATCCGGCCCACGCAGGGCGCCGAGCACTTGCCGATGTAGCCGAGCAGGCACGGCCGGTCCTGGGCGCGGGCCCGCTTGAACACGCCGGCCGAGCACGTGCGGACCGGGAAGACGCGCAGCATCAGGTCCACGGTCTCCCGGATCGCCTTGGCCGGGTGGAACGGGCCGAAGTACTTCACGCCGGGCTTCCGGTCGCCGCGCATCACCTGGACGCGCGGGAACTGCTCGTTCATGGTCACGGCCAGGTAGGGGTACGACTTGTCGTCCCGGTACATGATGTTGAACCGGGGGCGGTACTCCTTGATCCACGTGTACTCGAGCTGGAGCGCCTCCAGCTCGGAGCCGACGACGGTCCACTCGACCGCGGCCGCCGTGAACACCATGGTCCGGGTCTTGGTGGCCAGCCGGGCGGGGTCCTGGAAATAGGAGCTCAGGCGGGCGCGCAGGTTCTTCGCCTTGCCGACGTAGACGACGCGTCCGTCCGCGTCGCGGAAGCGGTAGACGCCGGGCGACGTGGAGATCTCGCCCGGAGCCGGGCGGTAGGAGGCCGGATCAGCCACGGGCACCCGGGGCGGCGTTGTAGGCGTCCACGCGCTCCTGCCCCGAGAGCGCGCCGATGGCGTCCATGATCGCCGCCGTCGCGTCGCGGCGCTGCGGCAGGGTGTGTCGACGCCCGGGGTGGCCGAAGTCCAGGGGCGCGCCCACGCGCACGGAGAACCGGTGGGGACGGAAGCCGTTCGTGTCCGGCGGCTGGAGGTGCTGCGTGCCGACGAGGCCCACGGGCACCACGGGTGCGCCCGTGGCCAGGGCCAGCCAGGCCGCACCGGTGCGGCCGCGGTAGAGGCGGCCGTCGCGGCTGCGGGTGCCCTCCGGGTAGATGCCGACGCCCTGGCCGGACTCGAGCAGGCCCACGAGGGACTCGAGCGCGGCCACGGAGGCGGCCTGCTCGCCCCGGCGGACGGGGACGGAGCCCACGGACTCGAAGAACCGCCGCCGGACGCGGCCCCGCAGGCCCGTGCCCGTGAAGTACTCCTCCTTGGCGAAGAAGTGGACCGGGCGGGGGGCGAGGGCCTGGAGGATCACCGAGTCGACGAAGGACAGGTGGTTGGAGGCCATGACGAAGGGGCCCCGCGCAGGGACGTGCTCCATGCCGACGACCTCGGGGCGGCAGGTGAGCCGCAGGAGCGCGGCGGCGCTCCTGCGCACGGGCTCCGACGTCGCCATGGCTCTCCTTCGTCCGCGTCCTGCGTGGGCGGGGTCCATGCTACGCGAGCAGTTCCGCGAGGAACCGGCCCGTGTGGCTCTCCGCGACGTGTGCGACCTCCTCCGGCGTGCCCGCGGCCACGATCGTGCCGCCCCCGGAGCCGCCCTCGGGGCCGAGGTCGATCACGTGGTCGGCACTCTTGATGACGTCGAGGTTGTGCTCGATGGTGAGCACCGTGTTGCCCTTGTCCACGAGGGACTGGAGCACGTGCAGGAGCTTGCGGATGTCGTCGAAGTGCAGCCCCGTGGTCGGCTCGTCCAGCACGTAGATGGTGCGGCCGTTGGAGCGCTTCTGGAGCTCGGCCGCCAGCTTCACGCGCTGGGCCTCGCCGCCCGAGAGCGTGGTGGCGGGCTGGCCCAGGCGGACGTAGCCCAGACCGACGTCGACGAGCGTGTCCAGGTACCGCGAGATGCGGGTGTACGCGCTGAAGAAGTCCGCGGCCTCCTCGATCGGCATGTCGAGGACCTCGGCGATGTTCTTGCCCTTGTAGGTGACCTCGAGCGTCTCCCGGTTGTACCGGGCCCCGTGGCACACCTCGCACGGCACGTAGACGTCCGGCAGGAAGTTCATCTCGATCTTCAGCGTGCCGTCCCCCGCGCACGCCTCGCAGCGCCCGCCCTTGATGTTGAAGGAGAACCGGCCCTGCTGGTAGCCCCGGACCTTCGCCTCGGGGGTCTCCGCGAAGAGCTTGCGGATCGCGTCGAACACGCCCGTGTAGGTGGCGGGGTTGGAGCGCGGCGTGCGCCCGATGGGGCTCTGGTCCACGTGGACCACCTTGTCCAGGTGCTCGAGCCCCTCCACGGACCGGTGCCGGCCGGGCACGAGCTTGGCGCCGTTGAGCCGGTTGGCCAGGACCTTGTAGAGGATCTCGTTGATCAGCGTGGACTTGCCCGAGCCGGACACGCCCGTCACGGCCGTGAGGACCCCGAGCGGGACCTCCACCGAGACGTCCTTCAGGTTGTTCTCCTGGGCGCCGCGGACCGTCAGCACGCGCCCCTTCTCCGGGACGCGACGCCGCTCCGGCACCGCGATGGAGCGGCGCCCGGAGAGGTAGTCGCCGGTGACGGACCGCGTGTTCGCCTTGAGATCCGCCAGGGAGCCCGAGTGCACGACCTCGCCGCCGTGCTCGCCCGCGCGAGGACCGATGTCCACGATCCAGTCCGCCTCGGCGATCGTGTCCTCGTCGTGCTCGACGACGATGAGGGTGTTGCCGAGGTCCCGCAGGCGCAGGAGGGTCTCGATGAGGCGGCGGTTGTCCCGCTGGTGCAGGCCGATGGACGGCTCGTCGAGCACGTAGAGGACGCCGACCAGCCCGGAACCGATCTGCGTGGCCAGGCGGATGCGCTGGGCCTCGCCTCCAGAGAGGGTGCCGGCCGGCCGCTCCAGGTTGAGGTACTCGAGGCCGACGTCCAGCAGGAACGCCAGCCGGGCCAGGATCTCCTTGAGCACCTGGTCCGCGATCTGCCGCTCGCGGTCCGTCAGCCGCAGCCCCGAGAAGAACTCCATGGCCTCCCGCATGGGCAGGCGGGTGGCGTCCGCGATGGACAGGCCGCCCACGAGCACGTTCAGGACCGTGGGGTTGAGGCGAGCCCCGTGGCACGCCGGGCACGGGATCTCCCGCATGAACGACTCGTAGCGCTCGCGGGCGCCGTCCGACTCGGTCTCCCCGTGCTTGCGCATCACGTAGGGGATGACGCCCTCGAAGCCCGTGGTGTAGCGGCGCTCGCGGCCGAACCGGTTGCGGAACGTCACCTCCACCTTGAAGTCCTTGCCGTGCAGGACGGCGTCGCGCTCCGCCTCCGTCAGGTCCTTCCACGGGGTGTCCAGGGAGAAGCCCATCTCCTTGCCCAGCCCGCCGAGCACGCGCAGCCAGTAGTCCGAGGTGGACTTGCCGAGCGACCACGGCACGACGGCGCCCTCGCGCAGGGACAGCTCGTCGTTGGCGACGACGAGGTCCGGGTCCACCTGCAGGCGGGAGCCGATGCCGGTGCACTCGGGGCACGCGCCGAACGGGTTGTTGAAGGAGAACGAGCGCGGCTCGATCTCGTCCACGGTCTGCTCGTGCCCGTTGGGGCAGGAGAGCTTCTCGGAGAACGAGCGGTACCGGGGGTTGCCCTCGGCGTCCCGCCCGCCGAACTCCGCGGTGTTCTTCCTGCCCTTCTCGGCGACCGGCTCCACGTCCACGAACTCGGCCACGACGAGGCCGTCCGCCAGCTTCAGGGCGGTCTCCACCGAGTCGGTGAGGCGCTGGCGGATGCCCTCCTTCATGGCGAGGCGGTCCACGACCACGGCGATGGTGTGCTTGACCTGCTTCTTCAGCACGGGCGGGTCCGAGAGCTGGACGGTCTCCCCGTCCACGACGGCGCGGGCGAAGCCCTGCGTGGACAGGTCCTTGAACAGGTCCACGAACTCGCCCTTGCGGCCGCGGACCACGGGCGCGAGCACCTGGAAGCGGGTGCGCTCGGGCAGCTCCTCGAGCTGGTCCACGATCTGCTGCGGGGTCTGCCGGCTCACCGGCTCGCCGCACTGCGGGCAGTGCGGCACCCCGACGCGCGCCCAGAGCAGGCGCATGTAGTCGTAGATCTCGGTGATGGTCCCCACCGTGGAGCGCGGGTTGCGGTTGGTGGACTTCTGGTCGATGGACACGGCCGGGGACAGGCCCTCGATGAAGTCGACGTCCGGCTTGTCCACCCGGCCCAGGAACATGCGGGCGTAGGAGGAGAGAGACTCGACGTAGCGTCGCTGGCCCTCGGCGAAGATCGTGTCGAAGGCCAGGGAGGACTTGCCCGAGCCGGACAGACCCGTGAACACGACCATGGCGTCCCGCGGGAAGCTGACGTCGACGTCCTTCAGGTTGTGCTCGCGGGCGCCCTGGACGACGATGCGGTCCCGCTCGCCCGAGCGCGCGCCGCCGGAGCCGGAGGCGAGGCCGCCGGGGTGGGCCTCGACGGCGGAGGAGACGGTGGTGGAGGAGTTCTTGGGCACGCGGCCAGCATAGGGGCGGGCACGGACACGACACCGGGGTCTCGCCTGTGGGCGAACCGACCGCGGCCCGGGCCCGCCCTGGCGCGTCGCCGCCCCGTCCGTACACTGTTGCGCATGCCCGAGACCGCCCGGAACCGCCTCCTGCACGATCTGCCCGCCGTCACGGTGCGCACCTGCTCCGTGTCGGAGATGGACAACAACGTGTACCTGCTCACCTCCAAGACCACGGGGGCGCAGGTGCTGATCGACGCCGCCGCCGAGGCCGAGGCCATCCGCGACCTCATCGCCTCGGCCGCGGACGACACCCCGTGCGAGCCGCGCCTCGAGATGATCGTCACCACGCATCGACACTGGGACCACGTGCGCGCGTTGCCGGCGCTGGCCTCCCTGACCGGGGCCCGCACGGCGGCCGGCGAGGACGACGCCGACGCGATCGCCGAGGCCACGGGGGTCGCCCCCGACGTGCGCCTGCGCCACGGGGACACCGTGGGGGCGGACGGGCTCCGGCTCGAGGTGGTGGCCCTGCGCGGCCACACGCCCGGGTCCATCGCGCTGGTGTGCCGCCCCGAGGCGGACGAGCCGGCCGTGCTCTTCACCGGCGACTCCCTCTTCCCGGGCGGGGTGGGCAACACCGAGGGCGACGACGGCCGGTTCCGTCAGCTGTTCACGGACGTGAGCGATCGGATCTTCGACGCGTTCGACGACGACGTGGTGGTCCACCCCGGCCACGGCGCCTCCACGACCCTGGGCGCCGAGCGCCCCCACCTGCCGGAGTGGGCCGAGCGCGGCTGGTGACGGTGCGCCCGGGCGGTCCCGGGCCCAGCGTCAGGCCGGCTTCTGCCCCGCCATGAACAGGCGCCGGGCCGGGAAGATCGTGACCGGGCCGCCGTCGTCGGCCGTGACACCGGGCACCGGCGGGTACGCCTCGCGCATGGCGGCGCGGTACCGGTCCACGAACGCCTCGAGCAGCCCGGCGCCCTCGGCGGCGCCCTCCTCGGCGTCCCAGCGGGCCAGGGCCTGCAGGCTCGGTCGCAGGGCCGCGCCGGAGGTCCACCGGAACACCGGGTCCTCGCCCGTCAGCACCTGCTGGTACTCCGTCTCCCAGACGACCGGGGACCACCCCGCCTCGAGGAACAGCCGCGTGTACTCCTCGGGCGGCGCCACGGTGCGGGTCGTCGCCACCCCGTGCAGCGGCTCGGAGAAGGCCGGGTCCTCCGCCAGCGCCACGATCGCCGCGTGGGAGGGCTGCTCGTAGGGCCGCGGGATCTGCGCCGCGAACCACGCCCCCGGCGTGAGGTCCCCGAGCCAGCGCCGGATCAGGCGACGGTGCGTCGGGATCCACTGGAGCATCGCGTTGGACACCACGACGTCCGTCGCCCCCGACGGGCGCCACTGCGAGGCGTCGACCGCCTCGAAGCGCAGGTTGGCGGGGGCGCCCGTGCGGGCCGCCTGCTCCCGGGCCCGCTCCAGCATGGCGGGCGAGTCGTCCAGACCGATCACCTCGGCGTCCGGCCAGCGCTCGGCCAGCGTCCGGGTCAGGGTCCCCGGGCCGCAGCCCAGGTCCACCACGACGCGCGGGGCCTCGGCGCGCACGCGCCCCACCAGGTCGTGGAAGGGGCGGGCGCGGTGTTCGGCGAAGCCCTCGTACTGCGCGGGATCCCAGGTGAACCCCCCGCCCTGTCGGCCGGTCACGTCCCCCACGACGGCGTCGGTGTCCGGGTGCGGGCTCTCGGGCGCGATCTGACTCATGGCGGCACCGTATCGCGCGGAGCGGCCGATACCCTGGGGGCGATGACTTCTGCCGCCACGAACCCGCCCTCGCTGACCGACCGCATCGACGCGCTCCCGCCGGCCCCGGACGCCGACGACGTCTTCGGGGCCTTCGCGGCCTGGACCGAGGACCGCGGGATCTCGCTCTACCCCGCCCAGGAGGAGGCCGCCCTCGAGCTCGTCCAGGGCCGGCACGTGATCCTGGCGACGCCCACCGGCTCCGGCAAGTCCCTGGTGGCGCTGGCCGCGCACGCCGACGCGCTCGCCCACGACGCCGTCTCCTACTACACGGCGCCGATCAAGGCGCTCGTCTCGGAGAAGTTCTTCGCGCTGGTGGACGTGTTCGGCGCGGAGAACGTCGGCATGGTCACGGGCGACTCCACCGTCAACGGTGACGCGCCCATCATCTGCTGCACCGCCGAGATCCTCGCCAACCGCGCGCTGCGCGAGGGCTCGGGCATGGAGATCGGCACCGTGGTGATGGACGAGTTCCACTACTACGCGGACCCCTCCCGCGGCTGGGCCTGGCAGGTGCCCCTCCTCGAGCTGCCGCAGGCCCGGTTCCTGCTGATGTCGGCCACCCTCGGCGACACGACCCGCCTCGAGGCGGACCTGACCGAGCGCACCGGGCGCGAGGTCGCCGTCGTCGCCCACGCGGAGCGCCCCATCCCGCTGACGTTCGAGTGGTCCGAGGTGCCGCTGCAGGAGAAGGTCGAGGAGTTCGTGAGCACCCACCAGGCACCGGTGTACATCGTGCACTTCTCGCAGCTGGACGCCGTGGAGACGGCCCAGGGTCTGTCCTCGATCTCGGTGACGTCCAGGGAGGAGAAGGAGGCGATCGCCGCGCGGATCGCCGGCTTCCGCTTCTCCGCGGGCTTCGGGCACACCCTGAACCGCCTCGTCCGGGCGGGCATCGGCGTGCACCACGCGGGCATGCTGCCCAAGTACCGCCGCCTCGTGGAGAAGCTGGCCCAGGACGGGCTGCTCAAGGTCATCTGCGGCACGGACACGCTGGGCGTCGGGATCAACGTGCCGATCCGCACCGTGCTGCTCACCGCGCTCTCCAAGTTCGACGGCGAGAAGACCCGCCTGCTCCAGGCCCGCGAGTTCCACCAGATCGCCGGCCGGGCGGGCCGGGCCGGCTTCGACACCTCCGGCACCGTGGTGGTCCAGGCCCCCGAGCACGTGATCGAGAACAAGGCGGCCGAGCGCAAGGCCGCGGCGAAGTTCGCGAACGTCAAGGACGAGGCCGAGCGGGCCAAGCGCATGAAGCAGTCCGTGAAGTCCGGCAAGCGCAAGACCCCGCCGGCCGGCTTCGTCTCGTGGGGGCCGGCGACGTTCGAGCGCCTCGTCTCCGCCGAGCCGGAGCCGCTGGTCTCCCGCATGCGGATCACGCACTCCATGCTGCTGAACATCCTCGACCGGCCCGGCGACCCGGTCATCGCGGTCCGGCGCCTGCTGCGCGGCACCCACGAGACCCCGGCCCGCCAGGCGGTGCTCATGCGCCGCGCGCTCGGGATCTTCCGGGAGCTGCTGGCCACGGGCGTCGTCGAGCGTCTGCCCGAGCCGGACGCCGAGGGCCGCACCGTGGACCTCACGGTGGACCTGCAGCCGGACTTCGCGCTCAACCAGCCGCTCTCCCCCTTCGCCCTCGCCGCGCTCGACCTGCTGGACCCGGCCGATCCCGACCACGCGCTCGACGTCGTCTCCGTGATCGAGGCGACCCTCGACCCGCCGCGCCAGGTGCTCTCCGCCCAGGTCAAGCACGCCAAGGGCGAGGCCGTGGCCGCCATGAAGGCCGAGGGCATGGACTACAACGACCGCATGCGGGCCCTCGACGAGATCACCCACCCGCGGCCGCTGGCCGAGCTCCTCGAGCAGCAGTTCGAGCTCTACCGGCAGGACGCCCCGTGGCTCGCGGAGTTCGAGCTGACCCCCAAGTCCGTGGTGCGCGACATGTTCGAGCGGGCCATGGGCTTCGGCGACTACGTGCGGTTCTACGGGATCGCCCGGTCCGAGGGCGTGCTGCTGCGCTACCTCACGGACGCGGTCAAGGCACTGCGCCACACCGTCCCCGAGGCGGCCCGCACCGAGGAGCTCCAGGTGCTGCTGGACTGGCTCGACGAGATGGTGAAGCAGACCGACTCGTCCCTCCTGGAGGAGTGGGAGGACCTGGTGGCCGGGGACATCGACGAGCTGCGCCGGGACATGGAGGCGCTCGAGCCGCCGGCCCCGCCTCGCCTGACGGACAACGAGCCCGTGTTCCGGGTGATGGTCCGCAACGCGATGTTCCAGCGGGTGCGCCTGTTCGGCGACGAGCGGGACGAGGCGCTCGCGCGCCTGTCCGGCGAGCTGTCCGCCGACGACTGGGCCGACGCCCTCGACGCCTACTTCGACGACCACGAGGACATCGACGACGGCCCCGCCGCGCGCGGCCCCGAGCTGTTCCGCGTGGCCGCGGCCCCCGACGTCGCCGCCCCGCTGGAGCTGGCCGGCCCGCGCTGGTGGGCGGTGCGGCAGGTCCTGAAGGACCCGGACGGGGACCTGGACCACGGGATCAACGCCGTGGTCGACCTGGACGCCTCCGACGAGGCGGGCCATCCCGTGATCCGGGTGGTCTCCGTGGGCGCGCCCGAGTCCGGGTGGGGCCTGTGAGCGCCGGGGACGCTCGGGCGGCAGGACGGCCCGTGGCGGGCGACCCGCGCGGCTTCGCTCCCCTCGAGCCGGCCCGCCACCGCGTGGGCGAGCGCACCGAGCTCTACGACGGCACCGTCACGGTGGACCACTGGTTCTCGGTGCCGATCGACCACGCGCTGGGCCTCGCCGAGGCCGAGGCGCAGGACGCGGCGGGCACCGGCGTCGGGCCGCACGGGCGCGGCACGCTGACCGTCTTCGCCCGCGAGATCCGGGCGAAGGACGACCCCGAGGGCGAGCGCCCCTGGGCCCTGTACCTCCAGGGTGGCCCCGGCAGTGCCGGGCCCCGCCCGGCGCGCCTGAGCGGCTGGCTCGGCGCGCTGGCCGAGAGCCACCGCGTGCTGCTGCTGGACCAGCGCGGCACGGGGCGTTCGACCCCGGCCACTGTGGCGACCCTGACCGCCCCGGGCGCCTTCGCCACGGACGAGGCGCGCGCCGAGCACCTGGTGCACCTGCGGGCGCCCTCGATCGTGCGGGACGCCGAGATGCTGCGCCTCGCCCTCGGCGCCGGGCCGTGGACCACACTGGGCCAGAGCTTCGGCGGGTTCTGCACGCTGAGCTATCTCTCCTTCCACCCGGAGGGCCTGCAGCGCAGCCTGGTGACCGGCGGCCTCGCCCCGCTCACCGGCCACGCCGACCGGGTCTACCGGGCCACCTACGCCCGGATGCGCGCCCGCACCGAGGAGTTCTTCGACCGGCACCCGGCCGACCGCGACGCGTGGTCGGAGGCCGTGGGGCTGATCCGCGCCGCCGAGGCCGCGGGCGCCCCGATCCCCCTGCCCGGCGGCGGGCCGCTCACCGTGGGACGGGCCCAGGGTCTGGGCATGCTGCTGGGCGGCAACACCCGCGTGGACCGCCTGCACTGGGTCCTCGCCGAGGCCGTGGACCGCACCGGACCCGCGCCGCGCCTGTCCGAGACGTTCCTGGCCGCCGTCGCCGACCAGGACGACCGCCTCGTCAACCCGCTCTACACCGTGCTGCACGAGGCGATCTACGCGCAGCCGGCGGACCTGGCCGGCGGCCGGGCGGACACCGGCTGGTCGGCGTCCCGGATGCTCGCCGAGCACCCGGACTTCGACCCGGAGGCGACCACGGTCCCGCTGCCCACGGGCGAACACGTCATGCCCTGGTCCGTCGAGGTCGACCCCCGGCTGCGGCCCCTGGCCGGCACGGCGCGGCTGCTCGCCGAGCGCACGCAGTGGGGCCCGCTCTACGACGTGGCTGCCCTGGCGCAGAACACCGTCCCCGTGGCCGCCGCGGTCTACGCCGACGACGTGTACGTGGACCGGGACCTCTCGCTCGAGACGGCGCGGCGCGTCCGCGGCCTGCAGGTGTGGGAGACCGACGCCTTCCACCACGACGGCATCGCCGACGACGGGCCGGCGATCCTCGACCGGCTCCTGGCGATGACCGCGGCGGACGGCGCCGGGACGACGACGGCCCCCGACCCGGTCGACTGACCGGCCCGGGGGCCCGGGCGCCGGCGGAGCACTCCCCCGGTGCCGTGATCGGCTCAGACGGTGGGCCCGTCCTGTCGCACGATCTGCTCGGAGACCCCGCGCGCGTCGTCGTCACGGGGATCGGCGAGCCGGGTCTCGTGGGCCGTGCGGATGATGGCCGACCACGCGTCCTTGTGCTCGAGCAGCTGGTCGCGCCAGCGCTGGTCCAGGGCCTCGGCCCGGGCCGTCCAGCGGTCCATCAGGGCGGCGGCGCGCTCGCGCTCGGCCGGGTCGGCGTCCTCGGCCAGCTTCGAGTACCGATACGAGTACTTCTCGGCGTTCTGCAGCGCCCGCAGGGCCTGGCCCTTCGGCGAGGCCAGGGAGATCGCCACGGTGATCGCCAGGATCACGACGACGACCACGAGGGACAGCGTCGTGGGGATCTCGACGACGGGCACGTTCTCGCCGCCGTTGATGAACGGCAGGTTGTTCTCGTGCAGGGCGTGCAGGATCAGCTTCACGCCGATGAACGCCAGCAGCGCGGAGAGCCCGTAGGCCAGGTAGACGAGGCGGTCGAGCAGGCCGTCGATCAGGAAGTACAGCTGGCGCAGGCCCATGAGCGAGAACGCCGTGGCGGTGAAGACGATGTACGCCTCCTGGGTCACGCCGAAGATCGCGGGGATGGAGTCGAAGGCGAAGAGGATGTCCGTGGCGCCGATCGCGATCATCACGAGGAGCATCGGCGTCATGAGGCGCTTGCCGTCCACCGTCGTGAAGAGGCGGTCGCCGTCGAACTGCTCGGAGGCGGGCAGGAACCGCTTGACGAGGCGGACCATCACGTTGTCCGCCTCGTCCTGGGCGCCCTCGGCGTCGCCGGACATCTCGCCCTTGAGCTGGCCGCCGGCGATGATCAGCAGGAACAGGCCGAAGAGGTAGAACACGTCCGACCACGCGGCGATGACGGCGGCGCCCAGCAGGATGAACAAGGTGCGCGAGATCAGCGCGAACGTGATGCCGAACAGCAGCACCTTCTGCTGGTAGTCGCGGGGCACGCGGAAGCTGGCCATGATCACCAGGAAGACGAACAGGTTGTCGACGCTGAGCGCCTTCTCCAGCAGGTAGCCGGTGTAGTACTCGACCGCGTGCTGGGTGTCGCCGAAGGCGAAGAACACGAGGCCGAAGACGAGCGCGAGGCCGACGTAGACGCCGGACCAGATCGCGGCCTCCCGGATCGACGGCGTGTGCGCCTTGCGGACATGGGCGAAGTAGTCGAACGCGAGGAGCCCGACGATCAGCGCGATCGTCAAGCCCCAGGTCAGGCCGTTGATTTCCACGGGTCACCTCTCGGCGTCAGGGGTCAGGACGGTGCCGCAAGTCTCTCCGCCCGCCGCGACCGCGGCCCGGGCCCCTGTGTCCGGCCGGCGGCGCGCTCTCGGCGGCCGCGGCGTGCTGACGTCCACAGTGTTCGGGATACTCCCCTACGTCGCCGGTCAGTCTACCCGGTCGCACGACGACGCCCCGACCCGCGGCGGGCGGAGCGGGGCGTCGTCGGGCCCGCTGGCGCAGGCCCATGAGGGCGAAGATATTGGCGGTCAGGACGATGAACCAGTTCTGGGTGAGGCCGAAGATCGCCGGGATGGAGTCCACCGCGAACATCACGTCCGTCAGGCCGATCGTGATGAACACGACCACCATGGGGGTGAACATGCGCCGGCCGTCCACGGTGGTGCGCAGTCGGTTGCCGTCGTAGTCCGGCGCCACGTTGAGGCGGCGGGTCAGGCGGGCCACGACGCCCGGCTCGGACTCCTCGTCCCCGCCGTCGTCCTTGAGCTGCTGCCAGGCGGTCCAGAGCAGGAAGGCGCCGAAGATGTAGAACTCCCACGTCAGGTGCTCGATGGCGACGGCGCCGACCGCGATGAACACCGCGCGGGCGATCAGCGCGATGATGATGCCCACCATCAGCACCTCCTGCTGGTAGCGGCGGGGCACCTGGAACGTGGCCATGATGATGAGGAACACGAACAGGTCGTCCACGCTGAGGCTGTACTCGGTGACCCAGCCGGCGAGGAACTCGGTGCCGTGCTGCGCATCGCCCAGGGCGAAGAGCAGCCCCGCGAAGAGCAGCCCCGCGAAGACCAGCGCCAGCGCCACGTAGAACCCGATCCACAGGCCGGCCTCCTTCATGGAGGGCTCGTGGGGGCGGCGCGCGACGTACAGCAGGTCGAGCAGGAGGATGACGCCGAGGACCACAAGGGTCGTGGTCTCGAAGGCGGGACTGAGCACGTCCTTGGAGGGGTTCCTTTCGTGGGGGCCGCGCCAGTCTAGACGGGTGCGGTCCCGCGCGCGGATGCGGGTGGGCCCGGTCTCAGACTGCGCCGGGAGCGGTCAGGCCCAGGGCGAGCCAGACGACGACGGCACCGGCGGCGGCCAGGCCCCAACTGGCGAGGGAGCCGATGAGGAACTCCTCCGCGCGCGAGCCGGCGCCGCGGTCCGCCGAGATCTCCGGGAAGCGCACGATGCCCTTGGCCGCCATCAGGGCCGCGATCACCGGATAGGCCTGCGCGAGCCCCAGGACGACCATGAGCAGTCGCTCCATGGGCCCGATGTAGCGACCGCCGCGCAGGCCGTCGGCCGCGGGGTCCGTGGGCGCGGCGGACGGCACGGTCGTGGGCTCCGCCGCGGGGTCCTCCGCCTCCTCGTCGCCTCCGTCGGCGGGCCGGCCCGCCAGGGCGAGGACCGCGCGGGTGACCCGGTTGCCGGTCTCGGTCAGGGCCAGCGCCACCGCCAACAGCGTGAGGGCCGGGGGCGCGGAGCGCAGGCCCGCGGGCGCCAGGGTCGACTCGAGCACGGCCACCAGGCCGACCACGGCCACCACCGCGACCACCCCGAGCGGCCGGTCCGGGTGCAGCCACGTCCAGCCCATCAGCAGGCCGAGGGACACCAGGCCGCCGCCCACCGCGACGGCCACGCCGGTCGGCGCCAGCACGGCCACCAGCACCGCGGCGAGGACGGCGGCCACGGCCGCGCCGGCCCGGGCGAGCCACCGCCGCCGTGGGGCGGGCCAGGCGCCGGGCAGGACGGCGTCGAGCAGGTCGTGCAGCCCCAGGGCGAGCAGTGCGAGGGCGGTCACGGCGCGACCTCCGTCGCCGCGGCGGCGAGCTCGGCGTCCAGCTCGAGCAGCCGGCCGATCCCGGACCGCGCGACGGTCTGCGACACCGCGGACTGCGTGATCCGCTCCGCCCGTGCGGCCTCCGCCTGGGTCGCCCCGCCCAGCAGGGCTGCGGCGATCCGGCGTTCGCGGGCCTTGAGCCGGCCGAGGACGTGGTCGCGCAGCAGGGCGAGCCCGTCCACGGCGGCGGTGAGGGACGGGTCCGCGGCACGGAAGGCGGTCGCGGCGCCGGCGGCCCGCTCGTGCGCGTGCTCGACGGCCTCGCGGGCCCGATACCAGGCCGTGCCGTCCTCGATGCCGTCTCCGCCGGCGTCCAGGGCCCGCCGCTGCCCCAGGCCGATCCCGAAGCGCAGGTCGAGGCCCGGGGGCAGGGCGAGCGTGACGCGGACGGTCAGCCGGAGCGCGTCCGGCCAGGTGCGGTGCAGCGCCTGGAACTCGTCGCCGACGCTGGCCCAGGCGGGGCGCAGCGGCGGGACGTCCTGTTCCGCGGCCGCGAAGGCGGCCAGGATCTGCTCCTGCGCGCGCTCCCGGTCCGGGAGGGCGCGGGAGCCGACGATGTCCGCGATCACGGCCGCGACCGGGGGTGCTGCGCTCATGGCGTCACACTATCACTGATATGACGACATTCATCAGTGTTTTCATAACACCCTGGGTCGGCATCATGCCGGGTGGTCACTGCTCCCGCTTCATCTGCCGCAGCTCCTTCTTGAGCTCGCCGACCTCGTCGCGCAGGCGGGCGGCGAGCTCGAACTGCAGGTCCGCCGCCGCCTGGTGCATCTGCTTCGACATCTGCTCGATCAGATCGGCCAGGTCCTTGGCGGGCAGCGACGCCGGGTCCACCGCCGGAGCCTCGGTGCCCTCCCCTGTGGTCGCGTCCCGGTCCAGCGAGCTGAGGCCTCGGTGGCCCATGCCGAAGTCGAACCCGGACTTCACGCCGCCCATGCCCTTGAGGAAGTCGGCGGTGTCCGCGTCCTCCCGGGCCAGCTGGTCCGTGATGTCCGCGATGCGCTTGCGCAGCGGCTGGGGGTCGATCCCGTGCTCCTCGTTGTACGCGATCTGCACGGCCCGGCGCCGCTCGGTCTCGTCGATCGCCCGCCGCATGGAGTCCGTGACGTTGTCGGCGTACATGTGGACCTCGCCGGAGACGTTGCGGGCGGCGCGGCCGATGGTCTGGATGAGGGAGGTGGTGGAGCGCAGGAACCCCTCCTTGTCCGCGTCCAGGATCGCCACGAGCGAGACCTCGGGCAGGTCCAGGCCCTCGCGCAGCAGGTTGATGCCCACCAGCACGTCGAAGGTGCCCTTGCGCAGCTCCCGCAGCAGCTCCACGCGGCGCAGCGTGTCCACATCCGAGTGGAGGTACTCGACCTTCACCCCCGCCTCGAGCAGGTAGTCCGTGAGGTCCTCGGCCATGCGCTTGGTCAGCGTGGTCACCAGGACGCGCTCGTCCTTGGCCGTGCGCACGCGGATCTGCTCGAGCAGGTCGTCGATCTGCCCCTCGGTCGGCTTGACCACCACCTGCGGGTCCACCAGCCCGGTGGGCCGGATGATCTGCTCGACGTAGCCGTCCGCCTGGCCGAGCTCGTAGGCGCCCGGCGTCGCGGAGAGGTACACGGTCTGCCCGATCCGCTCGAGGAACTCGTCCCACTTCAGCGGGCGGTTGTCCATGGCCGAGGGCAGGCGGAAGCCGTGCTCCACGAGGGTGCGCTTGCGGGACATGTCCCCCTCGTACATCGCGCCGATCTGCGGGATGGTCACGTGGGACTCGTCCACCACGAGCAGGAAGTCGTCCGGGAAGTAGTCCAGCAGGCAGTGCGGGGCGGAGCCGGCGGGACGGCCGTCGATGTGGCGCGAGTAGTTCTCGATGCCGTTGCAGTAGCCCATCTGCTGCATCATCTCGAGGTCGTACGTGGTGCGCATGCGCAGCCGCTGCGCCTCGAGCAGCTTGTCCTGGGACTCCAGCTCCTGCAGCCGCTCCCGCAGCTCGTCCTCGATGGTGGTGATCGCCCGGCCCATGCGCTCGTCGCCGGCCACGTAGTGCGAGGCCGGGAAGATGTACATCTCCTCCTCCTCGCGCACCACCTGGCCGGTGAGCGGGTGCAGGGTCTGGATGGACTCGATCTCGTCCCCGAAGAACTCGATGCGCACCGCGAGCTCCTCGTACATGGGGATGATCTCCACGGTGTCCCCCCGCACCCGGAAGGTGCCGCGGTGGAAGTCGACGTCGTTGCGCACGTACTGCATCTGCACGAACCGCCGCAGGAGCACGTCCCGGTCCATCTCCGCACCGCGGCGCAGGGTGACCATCTGCTCGATGTACTCCTCGGGCGTGCCGAGGCCGTAGATGCAGGAGACGGTGGCCACCACGATCACGTCCCGCCGGGTCAGCAGCGCGTTCGTGGCCGAGTGGCGCAGCCGCTCGACCTCCTCGTTGATGGAGGAGTCCTTCTCGATGAAGGTGTCCGTCTGCGGGACGTACGCCTCGGGCTGGTAGTAGTCGTAGTAGGAGACGAAGTACTCGACCGCGTTGTTGGGCAGCAGCTCCCGGAACTCGTTGGCCAGCTGCGCCGCGAGCGTCTTGTTCTGCACCATCACCAGCGTGGGCCGCTGGAGGCGCTCGACGAGCCACGCCGTCGTCGCCGACTTGCCCGTGCCGGTGGCGCCCATCAGGACGACGTCCTTCTCCCCCGCCTCCACGCGCTCGGCGAGCTCGGCGATGGCCTTCGGCTGGTCACCGGAGGGCTGGTAGGGGGAGATGACCTCGAACGGGGCGACGACGCGGTTGATCTTCTGGGCCAGGCTCATGGCAGAACCCTACGTCGCGCCCCGGACACCCCGGCGGTCAGTCCGCCGAGGGCTCAGCCGCGCCGGGGGCGAGGAACCGGTCCCACACCTGGTTCGCCACGGACGCGAGCCGCTCGAGGTCGGCGTCGTTGACGATGACCACGTCCGCGACGGCGCGCCGCTGCTCGTCCGTGGCCTGGGCCGCGATCCGCGCCTCGGCGTCCGCGCGGCTCATGCCGCGGTCCTCCACCATCCGGCGCAGGCGCTCCTCGAGCGGGGCCTCCACCACGATCACGAGGTCGAACGCGTCCGCCTGCCCGGTCTCCACCAGCAGCGGCACGTCCTGGACCACGACGGCGTCCGGCCCGGCCTCGGCGACGATGCGCCGGGCCGCAGCCCGGATCCGGGGGTGCACGATGCGGTTCAGGCGCTGTCGGGCGCCCTCGTCCCCGAAGACGATGCGGGCCATCTCGACGCGGTCGAGCTCACCGTCCGCGGTGATGACGCGGTCCCCGAACTCGTCCTGGACGGCGGCCAGCCCGTCGGTGCCCTTCTCGAGGACCAGCCGGGCGAGGGCGTCCGAGTCCACCAGGAGCGCGCCACGCTCCTGCAGGACACGGGCCACCGCGGACTTGCCGGCGGCGATCCCGCCGGTCAGGCCCACATGGACGCGCGGCCGTTCGGCCACCGGGTCGGTCTCGGTCATACGCGCTCTCCTCGGGCGGCCTCGAGCTGAGGCTGGATCTTGGCCTCCCAGTATGCCCGGACGGCCTCCTGCAGGTCCTCGAGCGAGCCGTCGTTCTCGATCACGGTGTCCGCGATCTCGGCCCGCTCCTCGTCCGCCGCCTCCTCGTCGATGAAGGCCCAGGCCCGCTCGCGGGTCATGTCGTGGGACTCCATGAGCCGGGCGACGCGCACCTCGGCGGGAGCGGAGACGGCCAGCACCTGGTCGAAGTCCTGTCCGGAGCCGGTCTCGGCCAGCAGGGCCAGGTCGACCACCAGCACGGAGTCCTCGCCGATCTCGCGGGCCCGGCGGTTCGCCTCGTCGCGCACCGCCGGGGAGACGATCTCGTACATGCGCGTCCGGGCGGTCGAGCTCTCGGTGGTGAGCCGGTTGAGGGTGCGCGCGTCCAGGGTGCCGTCCGCGCGGACGATGTCCTCGCCGAAGACCGAGCGGAGCTCCTCGAGCACGGGGTTGCCGGGCACGAGGATCTCCCCCATCAGGTCGTCGAACTCCACGACGACGGCGCCCAGCCGCTCGAGCTCCGCGCCGACCTCGGTGCGGCCCGCGGCGATGCCGCCGGTCAGGCCGACGGTGACGAGGGCCTTGGCCGCGTCGATGCGCTGCTGGTGCCACGTCTTCGGGGTGTGCGTGTCGTTCTCCGGCTCGGTGCCGACCTCGAACTCGGGGCGGATCACGAAGTCCGAGACGTCCACGCCGTCCTCGGTGGCGCGGCGGCGGTACTCCTCGACCGGCAGCACCTGCTTCCACTGGCGGGTCCGCATGGGCCGCGCGGCACCCGCGTCCTCGCGCAGGGCCTGCAGCAGCAGTGCGGCCTGCGTGACGGTGATGAGCAGGATGGGCAGGCCGATCACGATGATGACCTCCTGCAGCGCCGCCAGGCCGTTCTCGCCCGCGGTGAGGATGATGGCCGCGCAGACCGCGCCGATGGACACGGCCCAGAACACGGACTGGCGGCGGGGCGCGGCATCCTCGTGGCCATTGGCCATCGCGTCCATCACGAGCGCGCCCGAGTCGATCGAGGTGATGAAGAACAGCGTGATGACCACGAGCGCCACGACCGCGGCCACCGTGTAGAGCGGCGTGCCCTGCAGGTGCTGGAACAGGGCGGCCTGGACGTTGCCGTCGGTGACGATCGTCTGCGTGAGGTCACCGCCCTGGCCCGGCGCCGGCGCGGTGGCGCGGTCCGACTGGAACGCGGAGTAGCCGTAGATGCCCATCCAGATGATGACGAACGCCGTGGGCAGGCCGAGGCCGGCCATGATGAAGGAGCGGATGGTGCGGCCGCGTGAGATGCGGGCGAAGAACATCCCCACGAAGGGCGCCCACGTCACGGTCCAGGCCCAGTAGAAAACGGTCCAGTCACCGGACCACTGGCCCGAGTTGTACGTGTCGTTGTAGGTGGAGAGCACGGGCAGCATGGAGGCGTACTCGCCGATCGCCTGCACGGTGCCGCGGATGACGTCCATGCTGGAGACGGCCCACATCAGGACGTACACGAGCAGGGCGATCGCCAGCAGGATGTTGGCGTAGGACAGCCGCTTGACGCCCTTGTCCATGCCGACCAGCACGGAGGCCGTGCCCACGGCGGTGACGACGGCCAGGATGAGCGCCTGGACCCAGCCGGCCACGGGGGTGCCCAGCACGTAGTTCATGCCCGCGTTGATCTGCAGGGCGCCCAGGCCCACGGACACGCCGAGGCCGAACACGGTGGAGACCACGGCGATGATGTCGATCGTCTTGCCGATGGGGCCGTGGATGCGATCGCCGAGGAGGGGCTGGAAGGCGGAGGACACGCGCGGGGGCAGCTTGCGCTTGTACGTGAAGTAGCCGAAGCACAGGCCCGGGACGAGCAGGATCGCCCACATGTGGATGCCGAAGTGGAAGTTCGCGATCGCCATGGCCTCCGAGGCCGCGCGGTCGGAGAACGGCTCCGTCCCCGCCATGGGCGGGTTGGCGTAGTGGTTCATCGGCTCCGCGATGCCCCAGAACATCAGCACCGCGCCGACGCCGGCGGCGAACATCATGCCGAACCAGGTCAGGCCGGAGTACTCCGGCACCGCGTCGTCGTCGCCGAGCTTGACCCGGCCGTACCGGGTCACGGCGAGGATGAACAGGAACGCCACCAGCAGGGTCAGGCTGAGGGTGTAGATCCAGCCGACGTCGTAGCGCAGCCAGCTCGAGACCACGCCGAAGGCCGCCTGGACCGGGCCAGGGAACAGGCCCATCGCGGCGGTGAAGAGCACGACCGCGGCGGCCGAGCCGAAGAAGATCGCCGGACTCGTGCGGAGCCCCAACGTGTCGTGCAGGCGAGTGAGCGGGGAAGTCATGAGTCTCCCGGGACAGGGTCGTGGGAGGCCCGCGGCGGCACGCGTGCTCGCTCACCGGTGGGCCGGTGCCGGGTGGCACGGTCTTCCACTGTACCGAAGCTCACGTCCGGGCTCGACGGCGTGCCCGTCCTCGGCCGGCCCCTAGGGTGGGGTCATGCCCGATCCCGCCCCCGCCCCGACCGCGCGCTGCACGGTCCTGCCGGCGTCCGCCCGCGACCCCGACGGCTGGCTGGAACGGGAGGTGGAGATCCGCCGCAGCCGCTTCCTCACCTACCTCGGGCGCGTCGAGGACGAGGCGCAGGCGCGCGAGATGGTCGCCGTCCTGCGGCGCCGGCACCACGACGCGCGGCACGTGTGCAGCGCGTTCGTCCTCGGCCCCGCCCGGGACCGGATGCGCTCCAGCGACGACGGCGAGCCCGCCGGCACGGCCGGCGTCCCCATGCTCGAGGCCGTCCTCCAGCGCGAGACCGCGCCGGGCCGGACCGACCTGACGGACGTGTGCGCCGTCGTCGTGCGCTGGTTCGGGGGGATCAAGCTGGGCGCCGGGGGCCTGGTGCGCGCCTACTCGGACTCGGTGTCCGGGGCACTCGACGCCGCCCCGCTGCGCACCCGCTCCCGGCTGGCCCTGCTCGCGGTGGAGGCGCCCCACACCGACGCCGGCCGGTGGGAGAACGAGCTGCGCGCGGCGGGCGTGTCGGTGCTGGAAGCGAGCTACGGCGCCGCGGCGGTCCGCCTGACGGTCGGCGTGCCGGACACCGAGGAGGCCCGCGCGGCGTTCGCGGCGCGGCTCGCGGACGTCACGGCCGGCGCGGGGCGTGCGGAACGGATCGGAGAGGACTGGGTGGACCATGAGTGAGCCGTTGCCCCGGGGGGTCACCCCCGATGTCGCCCGTGGCGGGCTGCCGGACGACCTCACCGCGGGCGTGGACTTCGCGGCGCTGGATCGGTGGCCGCTGCCGACCGAGCCCGACCGCCAGGCCCACGACACGGCGGACCTGCTCCTGCTCGACACCCTGGCCGGGTGGATCGCGAGCGGGCACGTCCCCGGCCCGGTGGCCGTCCTGGAGGACCGGCACGGCGCGCTGACCCTGCCCCTGCTCACGGCCGGCCACGACGTGCGGATCCACCAGGACGACGCCTCCGCCGAGCGCTCGCTGGACGCGAACCTCGCCGCGTGGCGCGCCGCCGGTCGCCTCGGCGGGGAGACGGGCGAGCTCGAGCGAACGGCCACGCCTGAGGAGGCGGCCCGGGGCGCCCGGACGGTCCTGCTGCCGCTGCCCCGCTCGCTCGACGAGCTCGACCGGCTGTCCCGGATCGTGTCGGCCGCCGCCGACCCCGGCGTGGTCCTGCTGGCCGGCGGCCGCGACAAGCACATGAGTCCGCGCATGAACGCGGTGCTGGGCGCGGCGTTCGAGGACGTCGTCGCCGGACGGGGACGCCGCAAGGCGCGCGTGCTCACGGCCCGGGGCCCACGTCCCGGCGTGACCGCCCGGCCGCCGGAGGAGGCCGACCGCGACGTCCCCGGCGTGGGGCGCCTGCACCTGGTGGCCCACGCCGGCACCTTCGGCGGAGCCGCCGCCGACCCGGGCTCCCGTCTGCTGCTCGCCTCGCTCGCCGACGACCCGCGCCCGCCGGGGCGCGTCGTGGACCTGGGCTGCGGCAACGGGCTGCTCTCGGTCGGGGCAGCGCGGCTGTGGCCGCACGTCACCGTGGTGGCCACCGACCAGTCCGCCGTGGCGGTGGCCTCGACGCTGGCCACGGCCCGTGCGAACCGCGTGGCGGACCGCGTCCGGGCCGTGCGCGACGACGCGCTGGCCACGTGGCCGGACGGGGAGGAGGAGTGCGTGCTCCTGAATCCCCCGTTCCACGACGGCAACGCCGTGGACCCCTCCGTGGCGCACCGGCTGGTGGCGGCCGCGGCGCGGGTGCTGGAGCCGGGCGGCCGGCTGTGGTGCGTCTGGAACTCGCACCTGCGGTACCGGTCGGTGCTGGAGGACCTCGTCGGGCCGACTCGGCAGACGGCGCGCGACCGCACGTTCACCGTGACGGTCTCCGAGCGCCGCTGAGCGCGGCCGCCGGGTCCCGTCCGCTCCCCCGCGGCCAGTCCCCCGGGACACGACGACGCCCCGCCCCTCCGGAGGGAGGGACGGGGCGTCGGGTGCTCGGCGCGGGCCGTCAGGGACGGCCACGCACCGCGGCGATCAGTTGCCGGTGAGCTTCTCGCGCAGGGCGGCGAGGGCCTCGTCGGAGGCCAGGGTGCCTCCGTCCGAGGACGGGGCCTCGGAGGAGTAGGACGAGCCGCCCAGGCCCGCACCGGCGTCGGCGCCGGCGGTGGCCTCCTCCTGGAGGGAGCGGCGCACCTGCTCCTTGTGGGCCTCCCAGCGGGCCTGAGCGTCGGCGTACTGCTGCTCCCAGGCGGCGCGCTCGGTCTCGAAGCCCTCCATCCACTCGTTGGTCTCGACGTCGAAGCCCTCGGGGTACTTGTAGTTGCCCTCCTCGTCGTACTCCGCGGCCATGCCGTAGAGCGCCGGGTCGAACTCGGTGCCCTCGGGGTCCACGCCCTCGTTGGCCTGCTTGAGGGACAGGGAGATGCGGCGACGCTCGAGGTCGATGTCGATGACCTTGACGAACAGCTCGTCGTTGACCGACACGACCTGCTCGGCGGTGTCGATGTGGCGCGAGGCCAGCTCCGAGATGTGCACGAGGCCCTCGATGCCGTCCTCCACGCGGACGAACGCACCGAACGGCACGAGCTTGGTGACCTTGCCCGGCACGACCTGGCCGAGGGCGTGGGTGCGGGCGAAGAGCTGCCACGGGTCCTCCTGGGTCGCCTTCAGCGACAGGGAGACACGCTCGCGGTCCATGTCCACCTCGAGGACCTCGACGGTGACCTCCTGGCCCACCTCGACGACCTCGGACGGGTGGTCGATGTGCTTCCAGGACAGCTCGGAGACGTGCACGAGGCCGTCCACGCCGCCCAGGTCCACGAAGGCGCCGAAGTTGACGATGGAGGACACGGTGCCGTTGCGGACCTGGCCCTTCTCCAGCTTGTGGAGGAAGTTGGAGCGGACCTCGGACTGGGTCTGCTCGAGCCAGGCGCGGCGGGACAGGACCACGTTGTTGCGGTTCTTGTCCAGCTCGATGATCTTCGCCTCGAGCTTCTGGCCGATGTAGGGGGCCAGGTCGCGCACGCGGCGCATCTCCACGAGGGAGGCCGGGAGGAAGCCGCGCAGGCCGATGTCGAGGATGAGGCCGCCCTTGACCACCTCGATGACGGTGCCCTCGACGACGCCGTCCTCCTCCTTGATCTTCTCGATGTCGCCCCAGGCGCGCTCGTACTGGGCGCGCTTCTTCGAGAGGATCAGGCGACCCTCCTTGTCCTCCTTGGTGAGGACCAGGGCCTCGACGGTGTCGCCCACGGCCACGACCTCGTCCGGGTCCACGTCGTGCTTGATGGACAGCTCGCGGGACGGGATGACGCCCTCGGTCTTGTAGCCGATGTCGAGCAGGACCTCGTCGCGGTCCACCTTGACGACGGTGCCCTCGACGAGGTCGCCATCGTTGAAGTACTTGATGGTCGCGTCGATGGCGGCGAGCAGGTCCTCGGCAGAGCCGATGTCGTTGATGGCGACCTGCGGGGCGTTGGAAGTGGTGGTCATGTAGGAGGGACTCCGTTGGGATCGGGGGTCACGTCGGGATCGATGCCGCCGGTGGGCGGCATCCGGGCACCAGAGGGGCCCCACCCGGCGTGGGTCGTGATGGACATGTATCAAACGCGCACGAATGTGCTCGTCCAGCGTATCAGAAGCCGACGAGGGTGTGCAGGGGTCGGCTGGGTCGCACAAGCCCGTCGAACGCCTCCGCCGCGCCGGCCCGCAGCTCCGCCACGACACCGGCCTCCGCCAGCACCGCGGCGCCGGCCCCGCGGGAGTGCCCGCCGAGCCAGAGCGCGGAGAACCGGGCCGCGTCGAGCCGGAGCCCCGCGCCCATGCGGACGGCGTCGGCCGCGGGGCCCAGCCGCTCGGCGGCGCCGCGCCCCTGGCGGACGGTGAGCCGCCACGTCCCGTCGATCGCGCCGAGCGCGTCCTCGACGGCGACGACGACCTCCCCGTCGCCCGCCCAGCCACGGGCCGCCATGGCGGCGGGCAGGTTCAGGACCCGCAGGTACAGGTCGTCGGAGCCGCGGTGCCGGCTCACCCGCCGCTCGTCGACGAAGAGCGCCTCGAGCCAACCGGGCTCGGGTGCGCGGCCCCACTCGATCCGCTCGACCAGGTCCAGCCGGGCCAGGTGGTGGACGAGCCCGCGCCGCGCGTCGGCGGTCGCCGCGAGGAACGCGGTGACGGTGATCGTGGGCGGCTCCTTCTCCCAGCCCTCGAACCGATACAGCGCGACGCCCTGGACCCGCCCGTCGTCGTCGCGGTGGACCGCCGCGTACAGCCCCGAGCCGCGCCCCTCGTTCCGGCTCGCCTCGCGGTCCTCCCAGCGAGGCACGCTGAACGAGGTCCGCTGGACCGAGCCGGGGGTGGCCGGCAGCACCCGTCCGTACAGCTCGTCGACGAGGCCGGGCATCTCCCGCGGCTCCTCGACCGTGACCCGCCCGCCGGCCGGGGCACCCGTGAGCGCGGGGGCGCCCGAGACGTCGATCCGCACGGCGTGCCACCGGGTGGCGGCCCCGAAGCCGAAGCGGCCGTAGATGGCGGCCTCGGTCGCGGTCAGGGCGGCCGCGCACAGGCCGGCGTCGCGGGCGTCCGCGAGGGACCTGAGCATCATGGCCCGCAGCACGCCGCGCCGGCGGGCGTCCGGCGAGACGGTCACGTCGGTGATCAGCCACGCGTCGACGGCGCGGCCGGGCCACGTGGTCAGCGGCTGCACGAAGTCCTCGAAGGTGGCGGCGGGGCGGCGGGCCGCCGGGTCCTCCCCCGGCGCGTAGACGCCGAGCCGGCGCCGTCCGTCGGCCGCGTGGGCCTCGAGCTGCTGGCGGAGCGCGGCGCCCGTGGGCACCGTCTCGTAGAAGCCCCGTTCGACCGCGGCCGCGAAGTGCGATGCGGCGGGGTCCTCGGGGCCGAGGACCCCGAGGTCGCGCAGCGCGAGGCCGTGCTCGCCGAGCCGGGCCTCGGCGGCGTCGGCCAGCCGCCGCAGCGACGGACCCTCCGGTGTGTCAGTGTGCGGCGTCATGCCAGCTCCTTCCCCGGCCGACGTGCACGTCGAGCGGCACGGAGAGCTCGGCCGCCCGGCCCATCCGCTCCTTCAGGAGCGCCGTGGCCTGCTCGAGCTCGGCGGCCGGGACCTCGAGGATGAGCTCGTCGTGGACCTGCAGCAGCAGGCGCGAGGCCAGCCCGTGCTCCTCGAGGCCGGCCTGCACATCGAGCATCGCGCGCTTGATGATGTCCGCGGCCGAGCCCTGGATGGGGGCGTTGAGCGCGGCGCGCTCGGCCATGTCCCGCAGCTGACGGTTGTCCGAGCTGAGGTCCGGCAGGTAGCGACGGCGCCCCTCGATCGTCGAGGTGTACCCGTCCTGCCGGGCCTGTGCGACGACGTCGCGCAGGTAGTCGCGCACGCCGCCGAAGCGGTCGAAGTAGCCCTTCATGAGGCCGCGCGCCTCGTCCACCGAGATCTTCAGCTGCTTGGACAGCCCGAAGGAGGACAGCCCGTAGGCCAGGCCGTAGCTCATCGCCTTCACCTTGGCGCGCTGCTCGGCGGTGACGTCGTCCGGGTCCACCCCGAACACCTGCGAGCCGACGAACGAGTGCAGGTCCTCGCCCTCGCGGAAGGCCTGGATCAGCCCCTCGTCCTCGGACAGGTGCGCCATGATGCGCATCTCGATCTGGGAGTAGTCGGCCGAGAGCAGCACGGCCTGCTCCCCGGCCACCTCGTCCGCCACGAACACCTCACGGATGCGGCGGCCCGCCTCGGTGCGCACCGGGATGTTCTGGAGGTTCGGGTGCAGCGAGGACAGTCGGCCCGTGGCGGCGGCGGTCTGCGAGTAGGTGGTGTGGATGCGGTCGTCCGGGGCGACGGTCTCGAGCAGCCCCTCCACGGTCTGCCGGAGCTTCGTGGCGTCACGGTGGGCCATGAGGTTCTCGAGGAACGGGTGCCGGGTCTGCTCGAGCAGGTCCTGCAGCGAGTCCACGTCCGTGGAGTAGCCGGTCTTCGTCTTGCGCGTGCGCGGCATGTTGAGCCGCTCGAACAGCACCTCCTGCAGCTGCTTGGGCGAGCCGAGGTTGACCTGCATCCCGCCGGTCTCCTCCGCGACGGACGCCCACGCGGACTCCTTGGCGGCGTCGGCGGCGGCGGTGAAGTCCTCGCGCAGGCCGGTCAGGGCGTCGACGTCGACGGCGATGCCGGTCAGCTCCATCCGGGCGAGCAGCCGCGAGAGCGGGATCTCGAGCTCCTGCAGCAGCCGCTGGGCCCCGCGGTCGAGCACCTGGGGCGTGAACTGGGTGGAGAGACGGCGCACCACCCAGGCGGCCCGCACGGCGTCCGCGGCGCGGTCCGCGCGTTCGGCGGCGGCCTGCCCGCCGTCGAGGTCGAACGTCCCCTGCGCCCGCTGCTGCGCGGGCTCGCGCGGGGCGGTGAGGGGGGTGTGCAGATGCGCCTCCGCCAGCGCCTCGAGCGAGGTGTCCCGCCGGTCCGGCTGGATCAGGTAGGCCGAGAGCAGCACGTCGTCCACCACGCCGTCCAGGGCCGCGTCCGGGCCGAGCCCGTCGCCCTCGGTAGGCGCGGCCAGCGCCTTGAGCGTGCGCTTGAGGTCGTGCACGGCCTTGGCCAGCCCGCCCTCGCCCAGGGCCTCGCGCACGGCGGCCACCAGCGCCGGGTCCGGGGCGTCGCCGTCGAGGGTGACGTGCAGGCCCGCGTGCTCGCCCACCAGCGCGACGCCGACGGGCGTGCCGAACGTGCCGGGCACGGGCACCTTGCGGCGGGGCAGCAGGGCCGGGCCCTCGACGTCCACATGGACGCCGAGCAGGTTGCCGGCCTCTGCGGCCAGGAACGCACGCACGTCCTCGGCCGTCGTCGCCTCGGCGAACTCCGGGGCGGCCTCGACCTCGGGGGGCGGCGCGTCCTCGCCCACCCGCTCGCCGAACACCTCGAACACGCGCTCCCGGATGCGGTTGAACTGCAGCGCGTCGAACAGCTCCTCCACGGGCTCGCGCTCGGGCATCTCGAGCCGCATCGCCTCGAGCCCGATCGGCAGGTCGAGGTCGCGCACGAGGGCGTTGAGGCGGCGGTTGCGGCGCACGTCCTCGAGATGCTCGCGCAGCGCCTCCCCCTTCTTGCCCGTGATCTCGTGCGCGTGTGCGAGCACGCCGTCGAGGTCCCCGTACTGCTTCAGCCATTTCGCGGCGAACCCGGGACCGACGCCGGGCACGCCGGGCAGGTTGTCCGCGGCCTCGCCGACGAGGGCCGCGAGTTCGGGGTACTGGGCGGGGGCGACCCCGTACTTGGCCATGACGGCGTCCGCGTCCATCGGCGGGATGTCGGAGACGCCCTTCTTGGGGTAGAGCACGGTGGTGCGCTCGGAGATGAGCTGGAACGCGTCCCGGTCACCGGAGACGACGACGGCCTCCCACCCCGCCTCCTCGGCGCGCGCGGACAGAGTGGCCACGATGTCGTCGGCCTCGTAGCCCTCCAGCGTGAGCGTGGGGATGCCCAGGGCCTCCATGACCTTCACGGTCAGCTCGATCTGGCCCGCGAACTCCGCGGGCGTCTCGGAGCGGCCGGCCTTGTACTCACCGTACTCCTCGGAGCGGAACGTGGGCCCGGAGAGGTCGAACGCCACGGCCACGTGCGTGGGCCGCTGCTGCCGGATCATGGTCAGGAGCATGGCGGTGAAGCCGTACACGGCGTTCGTGTGCTGGCCCGTGTCCGTGGCGAAGTTCTCGGCGGGCAGCGCGTAGAACGCGCGGAACGCCATCGAGTGCCCGTCCAGGACCAGCAGCCGCTGCGGGGCCTCTGGGGTCGGATCTGCCGCCATGGGTGCTCACGTCTCCTCTCGGCGCGCGGCGCGGGGCGCGCCGGTCGCGTGTGCCAGCCTAGTGCTCATGAGTGAGCACACCGAGACCACCCCCGCCGCCTCCGAGCGCGTGTACCGCCCCGGCGTCACCCCCGAGCTGAGCCCCGCCGAGCTGGAGGCGGCCTGCGCCGAGGCCGGTCTGACGCCCGAGCTCGTCGCCGCCCTCGGCGGCGCGGCGATCAGCCCCCTCGCCCAGAAGATGGGTCTGCGCTTCCTCGAGCTCACGGCCGAGCGAGCCGTCGCCACCCTGCCCGTGGCAGGCAACGAGCAGCCCGTCGGGCTGCTGCACGGCGGCGCCCACCTCGTCCTCGCCGAGTCCCTGGGCTCGATGGCCGCGAAGATCCACGCCGGGCCGGACCGCAACGTCGTCGGGGTCGAGATCAGCGCCACGCACCACCGGGCCGTCCGCTCGGGCCTCGTGACCGGCACCGCGACCGCCGTCCACCTGGGCGGCACCCTCGTCACCCATGAGGTGGTGATGACGGACGAGCAGGGCCGGCGGCTCTCGACCGTGCGCATGACGAACATGCTCCTCGACGCGCGCTGAGGCACGCCGCCCGGGCGGGCCGGCCCGTGCCTCAGTCCATGTCCGGAAGGCGCGGGGCCGCTCGGCCACCCTCGCGGCCGGGGGTATCCTCGGCGAGCTCGTCGTAGTGCCCCGGATTCATGGGCACCCCAGTGAGGTAGGCCGAGCGGCCCAGGGCCATGGTGGCCACCGAGGCCGAGCCCAGCTGCAGCACCACGATCAGGGCCACCTTCACGAACGCGGCCACCCCCGGGGCCAGTAGCAGGGCGCCCACCACGATCAGGATCATCCCGACGCCGCCGGCGGTGCCCACGGCGGAGACGCGGGTGTAGGGGTCGGGGAACCGGATCAGACCGAGTCCCGCGGTGACGAACGCAAGGGCTCCGATCACCACGAGCACGGAGCCGGCGGCGGTCAGGACGACGTCCACGGGTGCGACCTCCTCAACGCTTGCCGCGCGTGAGCGCGCGGGCCAGGGACATGCCGGACAGGAAGGCCACGACCGCGGCGATCAGGACCAAGTCGAACGTCCACGGGTTGTCCGCCCGGACGCCGAACAGCACGAGCATCCCGAGCACGCTGAACGTGAGCAGGTCGCCCGAGACCGCGCGGTCCGCGTCGAGCGGGCCCACCACGATCCGGTACGCGGACACGAGCGCCGACACGGTCAGCAGCGCGATGGCCAGGTCGATCCCCACCAGGGACCAGTCGTAGGCGAAGGGCATCATGCCACCCCCGTCTTCCGCATCGCGTGGAGCATGCGCGCCTCCATGTCGTGGATCTCCGCGCGCAGGGCGTCGGCGTCGTCAGCGTACAGGCCGTGCACGTAGAGCAGGCGCCGCGCGTCCGGGTCACCGTCCTCGTCACCGACGGCGCCGGCACGCCGGGTGCCCAGCGTCAACGTGCCGGGCGTCAGGGTGATCAGCGCCGAGAGCAGGGTGACCTCGGCGTCCGTGCGGCAGTTGCTGCGCACGCGGGCGATGCCCGAGCGCGCCTGGACGCCGGGGGTGACGAGGTCCTTGATGACCGCCTTCGAAGAGGTCACCAGGGCCCACGCGTACCAGCACCAGAACACGAGCCACCGCCAAGGCCAGGACACGGCGGAGGCCGTGCCGGGCGCCAGGTCGACGGTCCCGTCGGCGGGGGCGACGGTGTGCATGGGGGCGTCTCCTTCCGGAGGCTGCGGGAGTGCGGTGCTCATGGGTTGAGCACCGCCTCGATGTACCTGCTGGGGTCCATCAGGCCCTGAGCCGCGAGGTCGGTGACGGTCCACAGGGCCTGACCGCCGAGCCCGAGGGCGAGGGTGGCCATAGCTAGGACGACGGCGGGGGCGGCCAGCCGGCCTGGGATGCGGGAGCGCGTGACGTCCTCGTCCGGATCCACGGTCACCGGCAGCACGCCCGTGGGCGGATCGAGGGTTTCCTGCGAGGCCCACGACTCGGTGCGCTCGTGGTCGGTGCTCGAGCCGCGGCCGGAGGGCGACGGCACGGAGCCCGCCCGGCCCACGATGGGCATGGCCGCGGTGGCCAGGCGCTCGCGGTGCCCGTGTGGGGCCGTCGGAGCGCCCCAGAACCAGGCGTCCCACACCCGCAGCAGAGCCCACAGGCTCACCAGGGAGGCGCCCAGCACCAGCGCAGCGGTGACACCGCGGCCGGCGTCCAGGCCGGCGCTGACGAGCATGAGCTTGCCCACGAACCCGGAGAAGGGCGGGATGCCGACCAGGGAGAGCAGGCCCACGAAGAAGGCGACGGCGATCAGCGGCTCGCGCCGGGCCAGGCCCTGCAGGTCCGCGAGACGGCCGGTGCCGTAGCGCACCTCGATCGCGCCGGCCGCCATCAGGAGGCAGCCCATCGCCACCATGTGGTGCACGAGGTAGAACAGGCCCGCCGCGAGACCCAGGCGCGTGGAGAGCCCGAGTCCGACGAGGATGCCGCCGATGCCGCTCACCATCTGCCACGACAACACGGCGCGCACACCGTGCTCACCGACCGAGGCGAGCGCACCCACCACGAGGGTGGCGAGGGACAGGACCAGGATGAGCGGCAGCAGACGCGCATCGCCGTCGTACATGACGGAGTAGATCCGGTAGAGCCCGTACACGGCGACCTTGGTGTGCAGGGCGGCGAAGAGGGCCGTCACCGCCGGGGAGGTCGAGGAGTACGCCCAGGCCAGCCAGCCGTGCAGCGGGGCCACCGAGGCCTTGATGGACAGTGCGAACAGCACCATGCCCGCGGCGATCGCGATGCGTGGGTCCGCCGCGGCGGACCCGGCGAGCATCGCGAGGTTCACCGAGCCGGTCAGCCCGTAGACGAAGCCGACGCCGACCAGGAGGATCGTGGAGGTTAGCAGGTTGAGGGTGACGTACAGCCGCGCCCCGTCCACTCGGCGCAGGGGCTCACGGCGGTTGGCGGAGAGGACGTAGAGGCCGTAGCTGGGCACCAACATGACCTCGATGAACACGAACAGGTTGAACAGGTCCGCCGTCAGCAGGGCGCCGTTGACTCCGCCGATGAGGATCAGGAGCAGCGGGGCGAAGAACTGGGAGTTAGCGACGCGGGAGCCGTAGGCGAACGCCGCGCCCACGATCGTGAGGGCGCTCGTGAGCACGAGCATCAGGGCGGACAGCATGTCCGCTGCGAAGCCGATCCCGATGCCCCCGGGCCAGCCGCCCAGCGAGGTGGCGAGCACGGACCCGTCGAGGGCGTGGACGCCCAGGGCCAGCCCGCCGGTGGTGACGAGTCCGAGCACCGCGAACAGGACTGCCCGGTGGAGGCGGGGACGCTCCCCCGCCAGCACGAGCAGACCGGCGGACAGCAGCGGGACGGCGGCGAAGAGGGGCAGCAGCTGGCCCAGCGGGACGGCGCTCATCGACGCACCTCCGGGCCCTGGCCGGCGTAGTGCTGCGCGATCCGGCCGGCCGCGGCGTGCCGCTCCTCGCGCGGGAAGCGTGCGTCGGCGGCGGCCTGCTCCAGGGAGTCGCGGGTCTCCCCCGGCGAGGCCACCGCGTCGTCCGCGCGCCCGGTGACGGCCAGCGCGAGCAGCAGCACGGTGATCGCGAAGGCGATCACGATAGCGGTCAGGACGAAGGCCTGCGGCAGGGCATCGGCCTGCACCTCGACGTCTGAGGTCCCCGCGAAGGGCAGCCCGCGGCGGTCGGTGCCGCCCGCGGCGATGATGGCCAGGTTGGCGGCGTGGCCCAGCAGGACCATGCCGAGGATCACGCGCAGCAGCTCGCGCTTGGAGAACAGGTAGAACGCGCCGAAGGTCAGAAGTCCCACGGTAAGGGCGACGGTCATCGGGTGACCTCCTCTCGTGCAGTCGTGGTGGTCGGGGCCGAGGGATCGGAGGACGGGGCCGCCGGCGCGACGCCGGGGTCACGGCTCGAGGCGCGGAGCGGGTCCTCACCCGGCCGCTCGGGGCCGAGCAGGGAGAACGCGGCCACGATCAGGCCGATCACGGCCAGGTACACGCCCATGTCGAACGCGAGCGTGGTGGAGAGCCCGTAGTCCAGGACCTTCACTCCCGCGGCTCCGAGGAAGCCCTTGCCGGTGAGGTAACCGACGATCCCCGTCGCGGTGCCGACGGCGATGCCCGAGCCGATGAAGGCCAGGTACGGCCACCGCAACTCCGGGGCCGTGTCCGAGTCGGCGGCCAGGTAGAGCAGGGCGTAGCCGGCACCGGCGACCAGTGCGGCGATGAAGCCGCCGCCGGGCTCGTAGTGCCCGCGCAGCAGCAGGAACGCGGACAGCAGGATGATCAGCACGCCGAAGACACGGCCGAACACCCGGATGTGGACGAGGTTCTCGCGCACGTGGGCGAGTGGGGAGCGCATGTCCACGGCGGAGGGCTGTGGAGGCGTCGGCCGACGGTTGAGCAACAGGGCCGCGATGGTCAGCGCCGTCGCCCCGAGCACGGTCATCTCGCCCCACGTGTCCACGGCGCGGAAGTCCACGAGGATCACGTTCACCACGTTGGTCCCCCCAGCCTGGGCATAGCTCTGGGTCAGGTAGAAGTGGGCGATCTCCGACATGCTGGAGCGGCCGGTGAACGCGAGCACGCCCAGGGTCGCGGCGACGCCGGCGACGGAGGCGGCGAGGACCGCCTGCATCCTGCGCGGGGTCGGCTCGTCGCTGAAGCGGGCGGGCAGGCGGCGCAGCAGCAGCACCATGACGCACACCGTGAGCACCTCGACCATCAGCTGGGTCAGGGCCACGTCCACGGCGCCGAGGGTGAGGAACCACAGGGTCATGCCGAACCCTACGACGCCGACCACCACCATGGCGGCGATGCGCGTCTTGGCGCGGATGGTGGCGATCACGCCGGCACCCACCAGGACGACCAGCACCCAGTCGTGCCAGCGCGAGGGCTGGCCGACGACGGCGGGCAAATCCTCGATCGTGGCGACACCGGCCACGGCGAGGAGCCCCAGGACCAGGGCGGGGATGAGGAGGTGGGGGCGGGGAGCCAGGGTGCCGGAGGCGCGCGAGACGACCGCGCCGACGCCGATCAGCCGGTGCCGAACCTCGTCCACCGCATCCAGGGCGGAGAACGGCAGGGCGGCGTGGGAGGCCACGCGCTCCACCGGGCGGCGCAAGGCCACCAGCAGCAGACCGAGCACGATGATGGCGGCGGAGACGAGCAGGGCCGTGTTCACGCCGTGCCACAGCGCCAGGTGCGCGTGCACCTCCGCGCCGGAGGCGGCCTCGGCCGCGTAGGAGACGGGGGTGTCCAGCACACCGGGCAGCAGGCCCAGGGCCACGCCCGCGGCCGCGGCCAGCACGGGCACGCCCCAGAAGGTGGCAGGAGCCTCGTGGACCTCGTCCTCCCGGCCGGTCGGCCACGAATGGGCGGCCCCGTCCGGGCTTGGACCCCAGAGGCCCAGGGCGCCGAGCACGAGACGGCCGGAGTAGGCCACGGTGAACACGGAGGTCAGGGCGATGCCGGCGGTGACGAGGACGGGGAGCCATGCGGGACCGGGGGTCCCGAGAGCGGCCTCGACCAGGCCCTCCTTGGAGATGAAGCCGAACAGCGGCGGGATGCCCGCCATCGACAGGGCGGCGACGGCGATCGCCGTGCCGGTGACCGGCATGCGCACGTGGCGGGCCGCGAGCTCTCGCAGGTCGCGGGTGCCGGCCTCGTGGTCGACCACGCCGATCAGCATGAACAGCGCCGACTTGAACAGCGCGTGCGCCACGGTGTGCACGATCGCCGCGGTAAGCGCGACGGGGGTGCCGATGCCGATGGCGGTCACCAGCAGGCCCAACTGGCTCATCGTGGAGTAGGCCAGCAGACCCTTGAGGTCGTGGCGACGGATCGCGGAGACGGCGCCCAGCAGGGCCGTAATGAGGCCCGAACCGATCAACAGCGCGGACCACACCGGGTTCCCGGCCAGGACCGGGCTGAACACCAGCAGCAGGAAGATGCCGGCCTTGACCATCGCCGCGGCGTGCAGGTAGGCGGAGACCGGGGAGATGGCCACCATGGAGTCCGGCAGCCACGCCTGGAACGGGAACTGGGCGGACTTGGTGAACGCGGCCACCGCCAGCAGGACGGCGACCGTGGTGGTGAAGCCCGCCTCGGACCACACGTCCGAGGCCAACACCCCGGACAGCGAGGCAGTGCCGGTCCGCACGGCCATGAGGGCGACGGCGGCCAGCAGCGCGAGGCCGCCGCCCACGGTCACGAGCAGGGTCCGGATCGCGGGGTCGCGGGCATGGTCCCCCGAGCGCCCGATGAGGAAGAAGGAGGTGAAGGAGGTGAACTCCCACGCGACGAAGAGGACCACGATGTTGTCGGCGAGCACCAGCAGCAGCATCGACGCCGCGAACGCGGTCATCAGCAGGTAGAAGGAGCCGGGTCGGCTCTCCGTGCGGTCCCGACTGAGGTACCGGCTGGAGTAGGCGAGGATCGCGGCGCCGATGACGAGGACGATCATGGCGAACACCAGGGCCAGGCCGTTCAGCCGGAGGTCGAGGTCCACCCCGACCGCGGGGATCCACGGATGGTGCTCCGTCCGGACGTCGCCCGTCCACGCCGCGATCAGCACGCCGGCCGCGGCCAGCAGGGGTGCGGCCAGGACCCAGCCCGCGTCCCTGCCCAGCGCCCGGGAGGCCGGGACGGCCGCCACCACCGAGAGGAGGGTCAGCAGGAGGCTGGTCAGGAGCACAGGACACCACTCATCTCGGGTCGATCGGTCACGGACACGGCGCCCACGGCGGGTGGCCGCGCGCCGACGGTGCCCGAAGTGGGACTCGAACCCACACGCCTCTCGGCACCGCATTTTGAGTGCGGCGTGTCTACCGATTCCACCATTCGGGCAGTGCCGCCCGGAGGCGGGACTCGATCACCCTATCAGCGCCCCGACCCGGCGTCCCCGGCCTTCCGGCGGGGGGTCACCGCCGCCGCGCCCGCGCCGCACTCATTGCGCACGGTAGCCTGGTGGACCACCAGCGGCGCCGCACCGACGCCGTCCCGGCCCGCGCGAAGGAGCTGCCGTGTCCACGCTGACGCCTCCCGAGGAGACCGGCCTGCGGGCCGTCGTCGCCGAGGACGAGACCCTCATCCGCCTCGACCTGGTGGAGGTGCTCACCGGGGCGGGCTACCGGGTGGTCGCCGAGGCCGGCGACGGCCGCGCCGCCGTCGAGGCCGTGCGCGAGCACCGCCCGGACATCGTGGTGATGGACGTGAAGATGCCCGTGATGGACGGCATCGCGGCTGCGGGCGAGATCGCCGGGGAACGGCTCGCCCCCGTGGTCATGCTGACCGCCTTCAGCCAGCGCGAGCTGGTGGAGCGCGCCCGGACCGCCGGGGCCATGGCCTACGTGGTCAAGCCCTTCACCGAGGCCGACCTGGTCCCCGCCATCGAACTGGCCGTGGCCCGCTTCGACGAGCTGCGCAGCCTCGAGGCCGAGGTGCGGGACCTGGGCGACCGCCTGGAGACCCGCAAGATCGTGGACCGGGCCAAGGCGCTGCTCCAGGAGCGGATGCGCCTGACCGAGGCCGAGTCCTTCCGCTGGATCCAGAAGACCTCCATGGACCGGCGCCTAGCCATGCGGGAGGTCGCGCAGGCCGTCATCGACCAGGTCGGCTGAGCGGCGCCCGCGCGCTCGTCAGAGCGGGGAGCGGGCCGGCCAGAAGCCGACCGGCTCGCGCGTCTGCGGCGAGGCGGCGGACGAGCCGCCCGCGGCGTCGTCGCCCACGCGGTGCACACGCAGCGTGTTCGTGGAGCCCACGGCCCCGGGAGGGGACCCGGCGGCGATCACCACGAGGTCGCCGTGCTCGGCGATGCCCTCCGACGTGAGCGACTGCTCGACCTGGAGGGTCATCTTGTCCGTGGAGTCCTGGAACGGGACCATCTTCGGGTAGACGCCCCACGTCAGGCACAGGATGTTGTGCGTGTGCTCGTGGTGGGTGAACGCGTAGATCGGCTGACGCGGCCGCAGGCGGCTGAGCCGACGGGCCGAGTCGCCGGACTCGGTGAACGTGGCGAGGAACGGGATCTCGAGCTGGTTCGCGACCTCGACGGCGGCCCGGGTGATCGCGCCGCCGCGCGTGCGGGGACGCGAGCCGAGCGGGTGGATGAGTTCGAGGCCGTGGGTCTCGGTGGACTCGATGATCCGGGCCATCGTCTGGACCGTCTCGACTGGATACGCGCCCACTGAGGTCTCGCCCGAGAGCATGACGGCGTCCGCGCCGTCGAGCACGGCGTTGGCGCAGTCCGAGGCCTCGGCGCGCGTCGGGCGCGGGCTGTCGATCATCGACTCGAGCACCTGGGTGGCCACGATGACCGGCTTCGCCCACCGGCGGGCGAGGTCCACCGCACGCTTCTGCACCACGGGCACGTCCTCGAGCGGCAGCTCCACACCGAGGTCGCCGCGGGCCACCATGATGGCGTCGAACGCGTCCACGATGGCCTCGAGGTTCTCCACCGCCTGGGGCTTCTCGATCTTGGCGATGACCGGGACCCGGCGCTCCTCCTCGTCCATGATCTCGTGCACCCGGTCCACGTCCGCGGCGTCCCGCACGAAGGACAGCGCCACCATGTCCACGCCGGTGCGCAGCGCCCAGCGCAGGTCGCGCTCGTCCTTCTCGGACAGGGCGGGCACGTTCACCGCCACGCCGGGCAGGTTGATCCCCTTGTTGTCCGAGACCATGCCCGGCACCTCGACCTCGGCCAGCACGTCCGTGTCCGTGACCTCGACGGCGCGCAGGCGCACCTTGCCGTCGTCCACCAGGAGCACGTCACCGGGGGCGACGTCCCCGGGCAGCCCCTTGTGGGTGGTGCCGACCAGCTCGCGGGTCCCGGGCACGTCCCGGGTGGTGATGGTGATCCGATCGCCCCTCTCGAGCAGATGCGGGCCGTCGGTGAAGCGGCCGAGGCGGATCTTGGGGCCCTGGAGGTCCGCGAAGATCGCGACCGGGCGCCGCTCCTCCACGCTGAGCCGGCGCACCCGCTCGAAGGAGGCCGCGTGCACCTCGTGGTCCCCGTGGCTCATGTTGAGGCGGACCACGTCCGCCCCCGCCCGGATGATCGAGCGGGTGGTCTCGTCGGAGTCGGTGGCGGGCCCGAAGGTGGCGATGATCTTGGCGTGTCGCATGCGACCCACGATAGGGGGCGGGCCCGCCCTCGGTGGAGGGCGGGCCCGCGTGGCGTCGGAAGATGAGACGGAGGACTCAGCCGAGGACGAGGCCGCGGTCGTCCGGGTCCACGGGGTGCGGCAGTCGGGACCAGCGCTCGAGCGACTCGTCGACCTCCTGCGCGCACGCACGCCCCTCGGCGATGGCCCAGACCACCAGGGAGGCGCCGCGCCCGGCGTCGCCGCACGCGAACACGCCCGGCTCGTCGGTCTCGTACCCGTCCTTCCGGGCCACGAGCCCGCGTGTCACGTGCACGCCGAGCTGCTGCGTGAGCAGCCCCTCCTCGATGCCGGTGAAGCCCAGCGCCAGCAGCACCAGGTCCGCCTGGACCTCGCGCTCGGTGCCCGCCTTGGGCCCGCGCGTGCCGTCCTCGCGGTACTCGGTCTCCGCCACGCGCAGGGCGCGCACGCGGCCGTGCTCGTCGCCGAGGAACTCGACCGTGGAGGCAAGGTGCGCGCGGGCGCCGCCCTCGGCGTCGGCCGTGGTCTGCTGGTGGACCTTGGGGATCGTGGGCCACGGCTGGTGGACGGGGCGCTCGACCGGCAGCTGCTGGCCGATCGCCAGCGTCGTCACGGACGCCGCCCCCTGGCGGTGCGCGGTGCCGATGCAGTCCGCGCCAGTGTCGCCGCCGCCGAGGATCACCACGTGGCGCCCCTCGGCGGAGATCTGGTCCGGGACCTCGTCGCCGGCGACCGCGCGGTTGGACTGCACGAGGTAGTCCATGGCGAGGTGGATCCCGTCGAGGCCGCGGCCGGGGACGGGCAGCTCGCGGGCCACGGGGGCGCCGGTCGCCACGATCACGGCGTCGAAGCGGGCCTTGAGCTGGTCCCAGGGCAGGTCGACGCCGATCTCCACGCCGGTGCGGAACCGGGTGCCCTCGGCCTCCATCTGCGCCAGGCGCCGGTCCAGGACGTCCTTCTCCAGCTTGAAGTCCGGGATGCCCAGCCGCAGCAGGCCGCCGAGGCGCTCGTCGCGCTCGTAGACCACCACGGTGAAGCCGGCGCGGGTGAGCTGCTGCGCCGCGGCCAGTCCCGCCGGGCCCGAGCCGACGACGGCCACGGTGTGGCCGTTCAGGCGGGCCGGCACGACCGGCTCGAGCCAGTCGTTGTCGAAGATCTGCTCCGCGATCGCCACCTCGGTCTGCTTGATGGTGACCGCGGGCTGGTTGATGCCCAGGGTGCAGGAGTCCTCGCACGGGGCGGGGCAGATCCGCCCGGTGACCTCGGGGAAGTTGTTGGTCGAGTGCAGTCGCGCGGCGGCCTCGTCCCAGCGTCCCCGCCGGACCAGGTCGTTCCACTCCGGGATGAGGTTGCCCAGCGGGCACCCGGAGTGGCAGAACGGGATGCCGCAGTCCATGCACCGGCCGGCCTGGGTGCGCACGATCGCCTCGTCCTGGCGGACGTACACGTCCTTGAAGTCCATGATGCGCACCGGCACCGGACGCGTGGGGCGCTCGACGCGCTCCCGGTTCTTCAGGAATCCGCGCGGATCAGCCACGGGTCACCTCCAGCAGTCGGTCCCAGACGGCCTCCCCGTCCGGGTCGAGTCCCTCGGCCGTCGCGGCCTGACGGGTGCGCAGCACGAGGTCGTACTGCCGGGGCAGGACGGTCGTGAAGCGGTCCCACGCGGCGTCGGCGGCGTCCCCGCCGGCCCGCAGGTCGGCGAGCAGCGCGGCGGCGACGGCGGAGCCCGTCTCCGCGCGGTGCAGCTCCAGCAGCTCGGCGATCCGCAGCCGGTCCTGCGCGGACGGCGCCTCGAGGATCAGGGCGTCCTCGCGGACGGCGAGTGGGTTCAGGTCCTCCCGGTCCAGGTCCAGCACCCAGGCCCGCCCGCCGGACATGCCGGCGGCGAGGTTGCGGCCGGTCTCGCCGAGGATCAGCGCCTCACCGCCGGTCATGTACTCCAGGCCGTGGTCGCCGATGCCCTCGGCCACCGCGGTGGCGCCGGAGTTGCGCACGAGGAACCGCTCCCCCACGCGGCCGCGCAGGAACAGCTGGCCCGAGGTGGCGCCGTAGCCGATCACGTTGCCGGCCACGGTGTTCTCCTCGGCCACGAACGGGGCCTCGGCGTCGGGGCGGACGATCACGCGTCCCCCCGACAGGCCCTTGCCGACGTAGTCGTTGGCGTCGCCCGAGAGCCGCAGGGTGACGCCGGCGGGCAGGAAGGCGCCGAGGGACTGGCCGGCCTCGCCCGTCAGGCGCACGGTGATCGTGTCGTCGTCCAGCTCGTCGGCGAGCCGCGTGCTCGTGACGTGGTAGCCCAGCAGCGTGCCCACGGACCGGTCCGTGTTCACGACGGCCTCGTCCATCACGACGGGCGTGCCCGTCGTGAGCGTGTCCCCCAGCCGGGCGATGAACCGGTGGTCGATGTGGGAGGCGAGGTCGTGGTCCTGCTCGGTGGTGCGGCGCATGGGCGCGTCCTCGTGGCCCGGACGCCGGCCGACGGAGGGGTCCGCGAGGATGCCCGAGAGGTCCAGGCCCTCGGACTTCCAGTGGTGCAGGGCCGCGTCCACGTCGAGCAGCTCGCGGTGGCCGATCGCCTCGTCGAGCGTGCGGAAGCCCAGCTGCGAGAGCAGCTCGCGGACCTCCTGCGCGATGAACTCGAAGAAGTTGACGACGAACTCGGGCTTGCCCGTGAAGCGCGCGCGCAGCTCGGGGTTCTGGGTGGCCACGCCCACGGGGCACGTGTCCAGGTGGCACACGCGCATCATGATGCAGCCGGAGACCACGAGCGGGGCGGTCGCGAAGCCGAACTCCTCGGCCCCGAGCAGTGCGGCGATCACGACGTCCCGGCCGGTCTTGAGCTGCCCGTCCACCTGGACGGTGACGCGCTCGCGCAGGCCGTTGAGCATGAGCGTCTGCTGCGCCTCGGCCAGGCCGATCTCCCACGGGGTGCCCGCGTGCTTGAGGGAGTTCAGCGGGGAGGCGCCCGTTCCGCCGTCGTGGCCGGAGATGAGCACGACGTCGGCGCGCGCCTTGGCGACGCCCGCGGCCACCGTGCCCACGCCGGACTCGGAGACGAGCTTGACGTGGACCCGCGCGGTCGGGTTGGCCCGCTTGAGGTCGTGGATCAGCTGCGCCAGGTCCTCGATCGAGTAGATGTCGTGGTGCGGCGGCGGGGACACCAGGGAGACGCCCGGGGTCGAGTGCCGCGTGCGGGCGACCCACGGGTACACCTTGGTCCCCATCAGCTGGCCGCCCTCGCCGGGTTTGGCGCCCTGGGCCATCTTGATCTGCAGGTCGGTCGCGGTGGCCAGGTACAGGCTGGTGACGCCGAACCGGCCCGAGGCGATCTGCTTGATCTTCGAGCGGCGCTCCGGGTCCAGCAGGCGCTCGGGGTCCTCGCCGCCCTCGCCCGAGTTCGAGCGGGCGCCGAGGCGGTTCATGGCGATCGCGAGGGTCTCGTGCGCCTCCTGCGAGATGGAGCCGTAGGACATCGCGCCGGTGGAGAAGCGGCGCACGATCGACTCGACGGGCTCCACCTCGGAGACGGGCACCGGCGGCCGCTCGCCCGTACGCAGGCGCATGAGCCCGCGCAGGGTCATGAGCTCCTCCGCCTGGTCGTCCACGCGACGCGTGTAGTCCTTGAAGACGTCGTAGCGCCGCTCCCGCGTGGAGTGCTGGAGGCGGAACACGGTCTCGGGGTTGAACAGGTGCGGCGCGCCCTCGCGCCGCCACTGGTACTCGCCGCCCACCTCGAGCTCGCGGTACGGGTTGATGTCGTTGCCGTCCGGCGGATACGCGAACTCGTGGCGCGCCTGGATCTCGGCGGCGACGACGTCGATGCCCACGCCGTCGAGCGGGCTCGTGGTGCCCACGAAGTAGCGGTCCACGAAGCGCCGGGACAGGCCGAGCGCCTCGAACGTCTGGGCGCCGGTGTAGGAGGCGACCGTGGAGATGCCCATTTTGGACATGATCTTCTGGACGCCCTTGCCGAGCGCCTTGATCAGGTTCGCCACGGCCTGCTCGGCGGTGACGCCCGAGACCTCCCCCGTGCGCACGAGCTCCTCGGCGGACTCCATGGCCAGGTACGGGTTGACCGCGGAGGCCCCGTAGCCGAGCAGGACGGCCACATGGTGGACCTCGCGCACGTCGCCCGCCTCGACGATCAGCGAGCTCTTGGTGCGGTTGGCCGAGGCCAGCAGGTGGTGGTGCACGGCGGAGGTCAGCAGCAGGGACGGGATCGGCGCCCACTGGGCGGTGGCGCCGCGGTCGGACAGCACCACGTACTCCACGCCGCGGTTGACGGCGGCCGAGACCTGCTCGCAGATCGCCTTCAGCTGGGCGCGGAGCTCCTCGACGCCTCCGGCCACCCGGTACACGCCGTTCACCTTGAGGGTCAGGCGGGTGCCGTCGGCGTCGCGCAGGTGCTGGATGCGGGCCAGCTGGTCGTTGTCGATCACGGGGAACGGGACGTCGACCTGGCGGGTGCGCACCTGCTCGAGGGAGAGCACGTTGCCCTGCGGGCCGATCGCGGTGCGCATCGAGGTCACCTGCTCCTCGCGGATCGCGTCGAGCGGCGGGTTCGTCACCTGGGCGAAGGACTGCACGAAGTAGTCGAAGAGCAGCCGGGGCCGCTTGGCGAGGACGGCGATGGGCGTGTCCGTGCCCATCGCACCGAGCGGCTCGGCGCCCGTCTGGGCCATCGGCCCGACGAGGATGCGCAGCTCCTCCGAGGTGTACCCGAAGATGCGCTGACGCTGCAGGATCGACTCGGAGGTGTGGCGGACGTGCTCGCGCTCGGGGAGCGACTCCAGGTCCAGGAGGTTCTGGCGCACCCAGTCCTCCCACGGCTGGGCGGAGGCGACCTCGGCCTTGATCTCGTCGTCGCCGATGATCCGGCCCTGCTCGGTGTCCACGAGGAACATGCGCCCCGGGGCCACGCGCCCCTTGCGCACCACCGCCGAGGGCTCGATCGGCACGACGCCGACCTCGGAGGCCAGGACGACGAGGCCGTCGTCGGTGACCCACCAGCGGGCGGGGCGCAGGCCGTTGCGGTCCAGCACGGCGCCCACCTGGGTGCCGTCGGAGAAGGCGACGGCGGCCGGTCCGTCCCAGGGCTCCATGAGCATGGAGTGGTACTGGTAGAAGGCGCGGCGGGCCGGGTCCATGGTCGCGTGGTTCTCCCACGCCTCCGGGATAATCATCATGATCGCCTGGGTGAGCGGGCGCCCGGAGAGCATGAGCAGCTCCGCGACCTCGTCGAAGGAGGCCGAGTCCGAGCCGATGGGGCTGATCAGCGGGAACAGGTCCTCGGGGACCTCGCCGAGCATCGGGTGCTTGAGCTGGCCCTGACGGGCGCGCATCCAGTTGCGGTTGCCCTTGACCGTGTTGATTTCGCCGTTGTGCGCGATGGTGCGGAACGGCTGGGCCAGCGGCCACGAGGGGAACGTGTTGGTGGAGAACCGCGAGTGGACCACGCCCAGCCGGGTGGTGAACCGCTCGTCGGAGAGGTCCGGGTAGAACGGCTCCAGCTGGGCCGTCGTCAGCATGCCCTTGTAGACGATCGTCTGGGACGAGAGCGAGGGGAAGTAGACGCCGGCGCGGGACTGGGCGCGGCGGCGCACCCGCCACGCCCGCACGTCCAGCGACTGCCCCGGCTCGGTGCCGTCCTGACCGTCCGCCAGGGACAGGAACAGCTGCTCGAACGCGGGCATGGCCGCCCGGGAGCCGACGCCCAGGGCCGAGGGGTCGGTGGGCACCTCGCGCCACGCCAGGACCTGCAGCCCCTCCTCCTCGGCCAGCCGCTCGACGGCCTCCTTCGCCTCGGCGCGCTCGCCGTCGACGGGCGGCAGGAAGGCGGTGCCGGCGACGTACTCGCCCACGGGGGGCAGCTCGGCGTCGACGACGGCACGGAACAGCTCGTCGGGGATCTGGGTCAGCAGGCCGGCGCCGTCGCCGGTGCCCTCGTCGGCGCCCACCGCCCCGCGGTGCTCGAGCGCGCGCAGGGCGGTCAGCGCGTGCTGGACGATGTCGTGGCCCGGGGTGCCCCGCAGGGTGGCGATGACGGCGAGGCCGCAGTTCTCGGTCTCCCGGGACGGGTCGTAGAGGCCCTGGGCGGCGGGGATGTCCGCATAGCGGACGAAGGGATCCACCGGTCCCCCCGCGCGGGGGGCCGAGGCGGGCGAGGATGCCACGGGCATGGTGCCGTCCTTTCCGGAGAGCAGGGGCGCGGACGGGGACGGCGCTGGCCCCGACGCACGGGGCCGACGGCCCCGAGGTGGAAGACACACTACCGGGCGCGACGTCCCACTGTGCGGAACCGGACGTTACTGTGACACGCCGAATGTCCACCATGTGGGACACCGGGGCCCCGGGCGCCCCTCGCGGGCGCGCCGGGGAGCGGGTCAGCGCCGGACGGCGTCGTCCTCCGCCGCGCCCACGGCGTGGGACCCGGAGCGGCCCGCGGCGACGGCGGCGCCGTCGTCGCCCTCGGGGGCGTGCCCGGCGCGCCACACGCTCTGGTGGGCGTGGGGGCCGGCGGCCGCGCCGCGATGGCGCAGCAGGATCCCGACGATGAACGCGAGGGCGATGACGAACACCAGCAGGGACGTCCACACGTTGAGCCGCTGGGTGACGCCGAAGAGCGTGACCATCTCGGCGTCGTCGATGCGCAGCATCTCGATCCACGTGCGGCCCGCGGTGTACCAGGCGACGTAGGACCACAGCATGAGGCCGTGGCGCAGGTGCAGCGCGCGGTCCACGAGGAGCAGCAGCGCGACCCCGGCCAGGTTCCACAGGCACTCGTAGAGGAACGTGGGGTGGAACAGCGTGTCCGGGGCGTAGCCGGCCGGGAAGTTCGGGCTGGCCGGGTCGACCTCGAGCCCCCAGGGCAGGGTCGTCGGGCCGCCGAAGAGCTCCTGGTTGAACCAGTTGCCCCACCGGCCGATGGCCTGGGCCAGCAGGATGCCCGGCGCGACGACGTCGCCGAAGGCCGTCAGCCGCAGCCCGTAGCGGCGGCACGCGATCCACGCGCCCACGGCGCCGAGGGCGATCGCGCCCCAGATGCCCAGTCCACCGTTCCACACGTACAGGATCTGGATCGGGTCGCCCGTGCCGTCGAAGCCGGGCCCGAAGTACCGGTCCGGTGAGGAGAACACGTGGTAGAGCCGACCGCCCACGAAGCCGAACGGGATGGCCCACAGGGCGATGTCGAGCACACGGTCCTCGGGGCCGCCGCGGGCGCGCCACCGACGCTCGGCGAGCCACAGCGCCAGGACGATGCCCAGGATGATGCACAGCGCGTACGCGTGGATCTTCACCGGGCCCAGCTGGAACCCGTCCCACCCGGGGGCGGGGAAGGCGGCGAGCGGGGCCAGGGCGGCGGTCACCCTCAGCCCTCTCGGACCGTGCCGGCGGCGAGCTCGCGGGTCAGCGTGCCCACGGCCTGCGGCCCGCCGTCGGTCAGCGCGCGCACCAGGGCCGTGCCGACGATCGCGCCGTCGGCGTAGGCGCCGATCTCGCGGACGTGCGCGGCCTGGGAGACGCCGAGGCCGACGCACACGTGCTCCGCCCCGGCATCCTGGGCCCGGCGGACCACGGTCTCGGCGACGGTGGACACCGCGTCGCGGGTGCCGGTGACGCCCATGACCGACACCGCGTACACGAAGCCGCGGGAGGAGTCGACGGTGAGGCGCACCCGCTCGTCCGTGGACGAGGGCGCGGTGAGGAACACGCGGTCCAGGCCGTGACGGTCCGAGGCCTCCATCCAGGCGCCGGCCTCCTCGGGCACGAGGTCAGGGGTGACGAGACCGGCGCCCCCGGCCTCGGCGAGGCGGCGCGCGAACTCGTCGACGCCCATGCGGTCCACGAGGTTCCAGTACGTCATCACCAGCACCGCGGCGTCAGTGCGCTGGGTCACCCGTCGGATGATGTCGAAGACGTCGGCCACGCGGAAACCGGCCTGCAGCGCCGCCTGGGTCGCGGCCTGGATCACGGGGCCGTCCATCACGGGGTCCGTGTAGGGCAGGCCCAGCTCGATGACGTCGGCGCCGTTGTCCGCGGCGGCGACGACGGCCTCGACGCACTCGTCCACGGACGGGTAGCCGGCCGGCAGGAAGGCGACGAGGCCGGTGCGGCCGGCCGCCTTCGCGGCATCCAGGGCCGCGGCGGTCTTGGAGTGCACGGTCATGCCGGTCACTGCTCCTCTCCGGGGGTCATCTCCTCGAGCGGGTCCTTCTCCTCCGTGGCCGTGCCGAGGCCGAACCAGGCCGCCGCGGTGGCGACGTCCTTGTCCCCGCGGCCGGAGAGGTTCACGATGATGATCCGCTCCTGACCCTCCGGGGCGTCCGGCCCCACGAGGCCCTCGTCCGCCCAGCGGCGGGCCAGGCGCAGCGCGCCGGCCAGGGCGTGGGCCGACTCGATGGCGGGCGTGATGCCCTCGGTGCGCGTGAGCCGGAGGAAGGCGTCCATGCACTCGGTGTCCGAGACCGGCTCGTAGACGGCGCGGCCCGTGTCGTGCAGGAAGGCGTGCTCCGGGCCGACGGCCGGGTAGTCCAGGCCCGCGGAGATCGAGTGGGAGTCGATCGTCTGCCCGTCCTCGTCCTGCATCAGGTACGTGCGGGCGCCGTGCAGCACGCCGGTGCGTCCGAGCGTGATGGACGCGGCGTGGCGGCCGGTCTCGAGGCCCTCGCCGCCGGCCTCGAAGCCGTAGAGCTCCACCCCAGGGTCGTCGAGGAAGCCGTGGAACAGGCCCATCGCGTTGGACCCGCCGCCCACGCACGCCGCGACGGCATCCGGCAGGCGGCCGGCCTGCGCCAGGATCTGCTCGCGGGCCTCTTCGCCGATCACGGAGTGGAAGTAGCGCACCATGGCGGGGAACGGGTGCGGGCCCGTGACCGTGCCCATCAGGTAATGCGTGGTGTCCACGGAGGCGACCCAGTCCCGCAGGGCCTCGTTGATCGCGTCCTTGAGGGTGCGGGCGCCGATCGCCACGGGGATCACCTCAGCGCCGAGCATCTGCATGCGGGCCACGTTCAGGGCCTGGCGGCGGGTGTCCTCCTCCCCCATGTACACGGTGCACTCCATGCCGAACAGCGCGGCCGCCGTCGCCGTGGCCACGCCGTGCTGGCCGGCGCCGGTCTCCGCGATCAGACGCGTCTTGCCCATGCGGCGGGCGAGCAGCGCCTGGCCGATCACGTTGTTGATCTTGTGCGAGCCGGTGTGGTTGAGGTCCTCGCGCTTGAGGAAGATGCGCACGCCGGGGGTGTCCGCGGCGAACCGCGGCACCTCGCTCAGCAGGGAGGGCCGGTTCACGTAGTCCCGGAACAGGGTCCGCAGCTCGGCCTCGAAGGCGGGGTCCTGCCGCGCCTCCTCGTAGGTGCGGGTGAGCTCCTGCAGCGCGGCCATGAGGGACTCGGGCATCCACTGCCCCCCGTAGTCGCCGAAGTAGGGCCCGGCCTGACCCTGATACGGCCCCTCGAACTCGATCGCGGGCTCGGTGCTCGGACGGTCGGCGCTCATGGCGACCACGCTCCTCGGGTCTGGTTCGGTCAGCGGACGGTGAGGGACGCGGCGCGGAACGCGCGCAGCGCCTCCTCGGGGGCGCCGTGGCGCACGAGGGCCTCGCCCACGAGCACGACGTCGGCGCCCGCGGCGGCGTAGGCCTTGATCTGCTCCTCGGACTCGACGCCCGACTCGGCGACCCGGACGACGTCCTCGGGCAGCCCGTCGGCCAGCGCGGCGTAGCGGGCCGGGTCGACGTCGAGGGTCTTGAGGTTGCGCACATTGACGCCGAGGATGCGGGCGCCGGCGGCGACGCCGCGCTCGATCTCCTCGGGCGTGTGGGCCTCCACGAGGGCGTGCATGCCCAGGGACTCGGTGAGCTGCAGGAAGCCGGCCAGCTCGGCGTCGTCGAGGGCGGCCACGATCAGCAGGACCAGGTCGGCCCCGTGGGCGCGGGCCTCGTGGATCTGGTACTCGGTGACGGTGAAGTCCTTGCGCAGGACCGGCAGATCGACGGCGGCACGCACGGCGTCCAGGTCGGCCAGGCTGCCGCCGAAGCGGCGGGCCTCGGTGAGCACGGAGACGGCGCTGGCGCCGCCGCGCTCGTACGCGCGGGCCAGGGTGGCCGGCTCGGGGATCTCGGCGAGCGCCCCCTTGGAGGGGCTCGCCCGCTTCACCTCGGAGATCACCCGGATCCCCGCGGGGTCGGTGCGTCCGCCGTGCAGGGCCGCGTGGGCGTCACGCGGCGCGGGGGCGGCGGCCACCAGCTCGGACAGGCGCGCCTCGGGCAGGGCACGGCGGCGAGGCTCGAGGTCCTCACGGACGCCGTCGATGATCTCCTGGAGGACGGACACGCGGATCAGTGACCGTGCTGGCCGCGACCCGCGCCGGCCTTGCCGGCGACGATGCCCACGACGACGCCCACGGCCATCAGGGCGAGCCCGATCCACACGACGACGCTCCAGTCGGCGAGCAGGCCGACGCAGCCGGCCACGAAGCCGACGAGCACGAGCGCCACCATGGCCCACGCGCCGGGCGAGTTGCCGTGGCCCGGCAGCTCGAGGTGGGTCGGGTCGTTGAGCACCAGGCCGTCCTCGGTGACGACGACGTCCTCGACGGCGCCGCGGCGGGCGGCGCGACGGGTGGTGGGCTCGGTGTGCGCGGTGTTCGCGGTGTGGCTCATGGCTGTCCCTCACTGGTGCGTGGTGTACATGACGACTGTCCCTCATTGTGCCATGCGGGCACGGGACCGGGCCCGCGTGACCCGGGACGACCCGGGCGGTGCGGGGCGGTCCGAGAGACGGGCACTCACGTGGGGTCGTTGCCGCGGGACAGCTCGTCCCACGCGTCCATCTGGTCCACGCGCCGGCGCTGGGCCGCCTCGCGGGCGGACTGCGCGGGCTGCTCCCCGGCGGCGGCCGGGCCGGGCTCGGAGGCCGCAGGCGCCTTCTCGTAGCGCCGGGACGAACGCCAGCCACGGCCCGCCAGTGCCGCCACGACGCCGCACAGCGCCGCGAGGACGCCGCCAGCCGCCGCGACCCACGGCCACGCCGTCACGGCGTAGTCCTGCGCGAGCGCAGTGGTCCCGGTCGCGTCGGCGACCGCGGCGGCCGCCGTCGTCGCCGGATCCAGGGCGGCGGTGACCGAGGTCGAGGCGATCACGACCCCAGCCAGCGCCATGAGCACGCCGACGATCACGGCGCCGAGGCGCCGGGCGGTGGTCAGGGCGAGGGCACCGGCCATCACGACCAGGGCCATGGCGGTGGCGACGGGCGCGGCGGCGCCGCCCGACGTCGTCGCCTCGGAGGCGATCCCGCCGGACAGGCCCGTGGCGGTCACCCAGGTGCGGCCCGCCGTGAGCAGCACGAGCGCGCCGGCGGCCAGCGCGGCGAGGACCACGGTGCGGCGGCGCATCACGCCTGCCCCAGCTCGCCCGCGGTCAGCACGGACCGCAGCGGCGCCGTCGCCTTGGTGACGGTCTCGGCGGTCTCGGCGTCGGGATCGGAGTCGGCGACGATGCCGGCGCCGGCCTGCACATGTGCCTGGCCGCGGTGCAGCGTGGCCGAGCGGATGTTGATCGCCATGTCCATGTTGCCCGCCAGGTCGAAGTAGCCGACGACGCCGCCGTAGGGCCCGCGCTCGGTCGGCTCCCACTCGTCCAGCAGCTGCAGGGCGCGGGGCTTCGGGGCGCCGGACAGCGTGCCGGCGGGGAAGGCGGCGCGGAGGACGTCGAGCGCGTCGACGTCGTCGCGCATGCGGCCCTCCACGTGCGAGACCAGGTGGAGGATGTGGCTGAACGCCTCGAGCTCCATGAACTGGGTGACCTCGACGGTGCCGGGGCGGCACACGCGCGAGAGGTCGTTGCGGGAGAGGTCCACGAGCATGAGGTGTTCGGCCCGCTCCTTCTCGTCCTCCAGCAGGTCCTTGCCGAGGAGGCGGTCGTCCTTCTCGGTGGCCCCGCGCCGCCGTGAGCCGGCGATCGGATGGGTGACCACGCGGCGGTCCCGCACGGTGACGAGCGCCTCGGGCGAGGAGCCCACGATCTCGTACGGCTCCCCGTCCGGGGTCTCGAAGGAGAAGAGGTACATGTAGGGGCTCGGGTTCACCGTGCGCAGGACGCGGTACACGTCCAGACCGGTGGCGTCCGTGGTGACCGAGAGGCGGCGGGAGACGACGGCCTGGAACACCTCGCCGTCACGGATCGCCCGCTGGGCCTTCGCGACGGCCTCGCGGAAGCCTTCGGCACCCCACCGGTCCTCGGCCTGGGCGGCGACCCCGTCCGCGTCCGCCTCGAGCCAGCGGCGCGGGACGTCGCTGACCGGGTCCGCGGCCGGGGCGGCCAGGCGCTCGACCATGGCATCCAGGCGGGCGAGCGCGTCGTCGTAGGCGCGGTCCGCGCCGGTGGCCAGGCCGTTGCCGTTCACCGCGTTGGCGATCAGCGTCACGGTGCCGTCCAGGGCATCGTGCACGGCCAGGTCGGTGACGAGGTTCATCGCGAGGTCGGGCAGGCCGAGGTGGTCCTCGGGCGGGTGCGGCAGGCGCTCCCACGCGCGGACCGTGCTCCAGCCCAGGAAGCCGGCCATGCCGGAGACGAGGTGCGGCAGAGCGCCTCCGACCTCGGCGCGCACGTCCGTGCGCAGCAGGCGCAGGCACGCGGCGAGCACGTCCAGGGCGCGGCCCTGCGTGGGCAGCCCCTCGGGCGGGGTGCCCTGCCAGTGCGCCTCGCCGTCCCGCGAGGTCAGGGTGACGGATGAGCCGGCCCCGATGAAGCTGTACCGGGACCACGCCGCGCCCGGGGTGGCGGACTCCATCAGGAAGGTGCCGGGGCGGGAGCCGGCCAGGCGCCGATGGATCGCCAGCGGCGTGAGGCCGTCCGCCAGCACCGTGCGGACCACGGGGATCACGCGGGCGGTGTCCGCCAGACGCAGGAACTCCGCACGGGAGGGAGTGGTGGCGGCGGTCATCGGGCGGCCTCCTCGGGGTCGACGGCGGCCGCCGGCATGACGATCTCGCGGCCGGTGAAGCAGGTGCGGGTGCCCGTGTGGCAGGCGGGGCCGGTCTGGTCCACGGTGAGCAGCAGGGTGTCGCCGTCGCAGTCCGCGTGGACCGCGCGCACCCGCTGCAGGTGGCCCGAGGTCTCCCCCTTGCGCCACAGCTCGCCGCGCGAGCGGGACCAGTAGGTGGCCCAGCCGGTCTCGAGCGTCGCGCGCAGGGACTCCTCGTTCATCCACGCCATCATGAGCACCTCGCCGGTGCCCTCCTGCTGGGCGATGGCGGGCACCAGGCCCCGGTCGTCGAAGGTCACGGTGGCCACGAGGTCGTCGGGCGGGGAGATGCTCATGGAGGTCCAGTCTAGGGAGCCGGAGCGGGGCGTGGCCGCCGGGGTCAGCGGACGGTGTGCCCCGCCTGCCGCAGGGCGTCCTTGACGCGGGCGAGCATGTCGTCCGGGCCGAAGTGGAACAGGGAGGCGGCGAGCACCGCGTCCGCACCGGCCGCGACGGCGGGCGGGAAGTGCTCGGGCTCGCCGGCGCCGCCGGAGGCGATCAGCGGCACCCGCGTCACGGCGCGCACGTCCCGGATCATCTCCAGGTCGAAGCCCTCGCGGGTGCCGTCCGCGTCGATCGAGTTGAGCAGGATCTCCCCCACCCCGCGCTCGGAGGCCTCCCGGCACCAGGCGACGGTGTCGATGCCGGTGCCCCGGCGGCCGCCGTGGGTGGTGACCTCATAGCCGGAAGCGCATCCCGGGTCCTCCGTGCGCCGGGCGTCGAGGGAGAGCACGAGGACCTGGGACCCGAAGCGCCGGGTGATCTCCGTGATCACCTCGGGCCGGGCCACGGCCGCGGTGTTGACGGAGACCTTGTCCGCCCCCGTGCGCAGCAGCCGGTCCACGTCCTCGACGGTGCGCACGCCGCCGCCCACGGTCAGCGGGATGAAGACCTCCTCTGCCGTGCGGGTCACGACGTCGTAGGTCGTGGCGCGGTCCGAGGTGGAGGCGGTGACGTCGAGGAACGTGATCTCGTCGGCGCCCGCGGCGTTGTAGCGGCGAGCGAGCTCGACCGGGTCGCCCGCGTCCCTCAGGTTCTCGAAGTTCACGCCCTTGACCACGCGCCCGGCGTCCACGTCCAGGCAGGGGATGACACGCACGGCGAGGCTCACGTCGGCTCCTTCGTCTCGGGGGGCTCGGGCGGGACGGCGCGGGCCGTCAGAGGCGGATCGCGTGGATCGCGGAGATCAGGATGCCGCGGGCGCCCAGGGCGTACAGCTCGTCCATGACGCGGTTGGCGTCCAGCTTGCGGACCATGGAGCGCACGGCGACCATCGTCTCGTCCCGCAGCGGGGAGACCGTCGGTGACTCCAGCCCCGGGGTGACCGCGGTGGCCGCCTCCAGCAGGTCACGGCGGATGTCGTAGTCGATCATGACCCAGCGGCGGGCCACGAGCACGCCCTTGAGGCGGCGCAGCAACACGTCGAGGCCCTCGGGGCGCTCCCCCGCGCGGCCGATCAGCACGGCCTCCGAGTCGAGGATGGGCTCGCCGAAGACCTCCATGCCGGCGGCGCGCAGAGTGCTGCCGGTCTCCACGACGTCGGCGATCGCGTCCGCCACGCCGAGCTTGACGGAGGACTCCACGGCGCCGTCGAGGTGGACCACCTCCGCGTCGAGGCCGGTGCGCTCCAGGTAGGCGTGCAGCAGCCCGTCGTAGCTGGTGGCGATGCGCCTGCCGGCCAGCTCGGACTCGGAGGAGAACGTGCCCACGGGCGCGGCCAGTCGGAACACGGACCGGCCGAAGCCGAGCGCCATGATCTCCTCCGCTGTGCCCTCGACCTGGGCGTCGCGGAACAGGTCCCGCCCGGTGAGGCCGACGTCGAGGGTGCCCTTGCCCACGTACACCGCGATGTCTCGGGGACGCAGGTAGAAGAACTCCACCTGGTTCTCGGGGTCCACGAGCACCAGCTCGCGGGAGTCGCGGCGCTGGCGGTAGCCGGCTTCCTGCAGGATCTCACGGGCGGCCTCGGCGAGGGCGCCCTTGTTCGGAACGGCGATGCGCAGCACGCGTCGGTCTCCTCGGGGTGCGGTGGGCGGGGAACGGGGCCGGCGGCCTCAGAGGTGGCGGTAGACGTCCTCGAGGCTGATGCCGCGGGCGATCATCATGGTCTGCACGTGGTACAGCAGCTGAGAGATCTCCTCGGCGGCGGCCTCATCCGACTCGTACTCGGCGGCCATCCAGACCTCGGCCGCCTCCTCGACGACCTTCTTGCCGATCGCATGGACGCCGGCGTCGATCTGGGCCACGGTGCCGGAGCCCTCGGGGCGCTCTTGCACCTTGCGCGTCAGTTCCGCGTACAGCTCGTCGAAGGTCTTCACGTGACCACCCTAGCTGTTGTGGGTCATGAGGTTCTTGCCACGGGGTACGGGCTGAGATGAGACGAGCGGGCCCCTGCCGCAGGATGGAAGTTCCTCAACAACCCACCTGCCAGAAGAGACCCGCTCATGACTCACGCTAACGCACCCCTGACCCCGACCGGCCGGCTGCGCATGGTCCAACGCCACCTGCACGACGGGATCCCGCAGTCCCACGTGGCCGCGGAGTTCCGCGTCAGCCGCCCCACGGTGGCCACCTGGGTCGCCCGCTACCGTGCCGAAGGCGAGGCAGGACTGCAAGACCGGTCGAGCCGGCCCCATCGCTCACCTGCCCGGCTCGACCCCGCGATCGTGGCCGAGCTGGAGGCCCTGCGCCGGGCCGAGAAGTGGTCCGCCCGGCGCATCCATCACCACCTCGTCTCCGAAGGCCACCAGCTGTGCTTGCGCACCGTGGGGAGGTGGATGCACCGGCTGGGCATCTCCCGGTTGCCAGACCTCGCGCCCACGGGTGAGGACCTGCGCCAACGACCACAGAAGATCACCGCCCGCGGCCCGGGGCACATGGTGCACATGGACGTGAAGAAAATCGGACGCATCCCCGAGGGGGGAGGCTGGCGTGCTCACGGCCGGGACTCCGAGAACGCGCGAGCGGCCAAACGCGGGCCTGGCCGACGGGTCGGGTACACCTACCTGCACTCGGCGATCGACGGGTACACCCGGCTGGCCTACACCGAAGCGTTGGAGGACGAGCGGGCGGCCACGACCGTGAGCTTCTACTGCCGGGCGAGGGCGTTCTTCGCCGCGCACGGCATCACCGTGGACCGGGTGATCACGGACAACGGGAACAACTACCGGGCCGTGGACTTCACCGCGAAGGTGGTCTCGCTCGGGGGCCGGCACCACCGGATCCGCCCCTACACCCCGCGTCACAACGGGAAGGTCGAACGCTACAACCGGCTGATGGTCGATGAGGTCCTCTACGCCCGCCCGTACTCCTCAGAGCAAGCTCGGCGTGAGGCCCTGCAGGTGTGGGTGAACCACTACAACTACCATCGGCCTCATACCTCCTGCGCAGAGGCTCCTCCGGCCTCACTGGCCCCAGCGCGAGTCAACAACGTCATGCCCTCCTACACCTAGCGACCCGACCAGTCCAGCCCGGACCGCAGTCGGTCATTGTGACGGACGGGACGGCGGGGTCTTCGCCACGCGCTGCACCTGGATGCATCCTTCTTCCACGAGAGTCAGATTCCAGGGGAACCGTCTTGCAGGCCGAGACGCCCACATCACTGTCGGAGTTCTGAAAAGCCCCCCGCTGCATCAACAATCCATGTCGCTTTTTACGCAGAATAAATTACCCTCTCTTCAATTTCTGCGATTTTCCCAAGTGAGGATGATGGGATGAACCAAGGTCTGGTCAAGTGGTTGACGACCGATCGCGCGGCTTCCTCGAAAAGCGTCCGAATCAACAACGGATGGAAACGCTCGGATGGAGATCCACACCACCGCGGGTCGTCGGCATACCCCAGTGGTCGATGGGCCTGACCAAGCGGGCAAACTATTCAGGCGATGTGAGTCAATAACATTTGATAAACGCCGAGTAGATTTGGCGGACATTTCTCATGCAACTTTAAGTCTATGCGCCCGAGGATTAATTAAAAGCCAGGTAAGGTATCTTCTGGCTGACATCGAACCTGTGCGCCATCTCGGCCGTTGAGATACCCATCTCAGCAATCGCCTTCGATTGCCTCGCACGGGTACACCCGATGGGACATCGTGGCGGGCAGAGGCGGGATGCCGGCTGCGAGGCCACACCCCCATCTTGCCCTGAGACCGATTACCGGTGGTAGCGTACCGCCATTATTCATTCGACCCCTTATGGAGCCCCTGAATACATGAGCGACGGCCCAGCCGCCTGCCCTGGTGACAGTCCGAGCGTCACCCCCACCCCACCCCGCAGCTGGCGGGGTCGCCTGCACCTCGTGGGGAGGTGACTCAGGCATGGATCCAGTCCTGACACTGATCCTCGGATCCCTCATCATCCTGGCGATCATCGCCGCCAACGGCTTCTTCGTGGCCCAGGAATTCGCGTACATGTCTGTAGACCGCGTCCGCCTGCAGACCGCCGCCAAGGCCGGCGACCGCGCCGCCGCCCGCGCACTGCAGGTCACTCGCCGCACCTCCTTCATGCTCTCCGGCGCGCAGCTGGGGATCACGGTCACAGGCCTCATGGTGGGCTACGTGGCAGAGCCGATGGTGGGTGCGGCCCTGACCGAGTTGCTCGGCGGCACCGCACTGCCTTCTGAAGTGGTCATCGCCATCTCCACGCTGGGCGTACTGGTGGTGGCCACCCTGGTGCAGATGATCATCGGCGAGCTGTACCCCAAGAATTTGGCCATCGCCAACCCCGAGCCCCTGGCCCGCGCTCTGGCCCGGCCCACACAGATCTACCTCGGCCTGTTCGGCTGGCTCATCTGGGTCTTCGACAAGGCGGCCGAGGTGCTGCTCAAGCTCCTGCGCATCGAGCCAGTGCACGACGTCGACAGCACCGCCTCCGCCGAGGACCTGGACCGCATTGCCCTGGACTCCAGAGCTTCCGGATCCTTGCCCGCGGAGGTCTCCGTCCTGATCGACCGGGTGCTGGACTTCCCAGACCAGGACGTGCAGCACGCGATGGTGCCCCGCTCGCGTGTGGACGAGGTTCAGCCCCAGACCTCCCTGGCTCAGGTGCGCGACCTGATGGCCACCGGCCACACCCGCTACCCGGTGATCTCGAACGAACACGAACCGCTCGGGGTAGTCCACCTCACCGACCTGCTCGGTGAGACCCGGATGGCCCCGGACACCCCCGTGTCCGCCCTGATGCGCCCTGCACTGGTGCTGCCCACGATGATGTCCCTGCCCGACGCAGCCCGGGAGCTCGACGGCTCAGGGCAGCAGATGGCGTGCATCGTGGACGAGTTCGGCGGCTTCGTCGGCGTGCTCACAGTGGAAGACCTCGCGGAGGAGCTCGTGGGCGAGCTCACGGACGAGCACGACCTGCACCCCCAGGAGGAGATCACCGCCACAGGCCTGCACTCCTGGGTCCTGAGCGCAGAGGCCCACCTGGACGAGCTCGAGCGCCTCGTCGGGCACCCCCTGCCCGTGACCGAGGCCGAGTCCGCCGCCGGTCTGACCATCGACGCTCTGGGCCGTCTGCCCCGGGAAGGCGAGGTCATCACGATCGACCTGCCCGAGGACCCACGAGACTTCGGGGCTGAGGAGGTCTACGACCGCCACCTGCAGGTCGAGGTCCTCTCCATCCAACGCAGGGTCCCGGCTCGACTGCGGATCCACCTCATCGAGGTGCCCCGCTCTGACACCGCCGGCAGCCATGCCGCCCACGAGGCCCAGCCCGACGCCACCACGGACGAGGAGCGATGATGCACGGTCCACTGATCGTCATGCTCGTGACCACAGCGCTGATCGTGCTCAGCGCGATCTTCGTCATCATGGAGTTCTCCCTGCTGGGCGCCCGCCGGCACCGGCTGGAGGCCGAGGCAGGACGCAGCCGCGCCGCGCGGGCCGCTCTCAAGGGAGTCGACGAGCTGACCCTCATGCTCGCCGCAGCCCAGTTGGGCATCACCTTGTGCACCTTCGCCCTGGGGGCGATCACCAAGCCGGCCGTCGACGCATGGCTCGGCCCCGTCCTGGAGGACTGGGGCATCCCCGCAGCGGCAGCCGGAACCGCCTCCTTCGTCCTGTCCTTGCTGGCCGTGACCTTCCTTCACCTGGTCATCGGGGAGATGGCCCCCAAGTCCTGGGCCATTGCCCACCCCGAGACCGCAGCCAAAGCCGTGGCCGTGCCCGCACGCGCCTTCGTCTGGACCGTTCGCCCCCTGCTGCTGCTGGCCAACCGGCTGGCCAACCGCCTGGTGACCCTCAGCGGCGTCACCCCCGTGGACCAAGCCGCCGTGGGCGGCTACGACGCAGCGGCCATTCGTCAGCTGGTTGAGCACTCCGCCGCCGCCGGCACCCTGGACCGGCAGAACCATGAAGCCTTGGCCGGTGCCCTGGACCTTCAGACCCTCACTCTCGGGGACCTCCTCCCCCAGGGTCAGCACCCGGTCAAGGTCGCCCCCGACGCCGACGTCGAGGCGGTCCAGAATGCCGCTGCGTGCTCAGGGCACTTGCGTATCCTGGTCCAGCCGGACCATACCCCTGAGAGCGTTCCGGGCGTCGTCCACGTGCGGGACACCCTCACGATGGAGCCTTCTGCGCCAATCCAGCCGCTTATCCAGCAGGCTCTGACGCTGCCCTCCACCACACCGTTGCACGAAGCACTTGCCTCCATGCGCCGCAACAGCCGCCAGCTGGCCGCAGTAACCCAGGACAACCGGTTCACTGGGGTCGTCACCCTCACCGACGTCTTGCGCGGAGTGTTGCCCCGCGCGGCTTGAGTCCACACCTCGGCAACACCACCGCGGGGGCCGCTGAAACGGCCCCCGCGGTGGTGTGGACAAAGAATCAGAATCGGCACAGTGGCCTCGCCCCCCATTCCGGCCTCAATGGGCTCAGTCATGCTCCGACTCACGGGCGTGTAACGGCTAAATCGGTCGTTTGTGGCGGCTGCTCGGTGTGCCGCCCGGTGTCATGTGTGGCTTGCGCCGCTATATGGCGGGGTTCTGTCGGAGCTCAGTGGCGGCCTCCAAGCACGCGGGCAAGAGGGCGCTGCGAGTGAGGCTCACGTTCCGCAAGCCGATCCTTCACCGGGACAGCGGC
>NZ_JABFBA010000032.1:0-1464 GCF_017168445.1 Micrococcus sp. KRD026
CCGAGGCGGCGGTGAAGCTGCTCTGGCTGGCGATCTGCAACATCGAAGACAAACGCGCCGCCGAACGCGCTCGGGACCGGGGCAAACCCGCCGGCCAGCGCAAAGCCCAGGGCCGGCTCGTCGAAGGCCAGGCCGTCACGAACTGGAAGCAGGCCCTCGCCCAGCTCGCCGCGGCCTACCCCGACCGGATCAACCCCTACCTGTGACCACCCCGCTTACACAGACAAGTTGACACGCCCTCTTGGCACGGGCCCCGGGCTGAGATGAGACGAGTGGGCCTCTCCCGCAGGATGGAAGTTCCTACACAACCCATCCGCGCAAAGAGACCCACTCATGACTCACGCTAACGCACCCCTGACTCCCACCGGCCGTCTCAGGATGGCCCACCGCCACCTGCACGACGGCATCCCCCAAGCCCATGTCGCAGCCGAGTTCCGCGTCAGCCGCCCCACGGTGGCCACCTGGGTGGCCCGCTACCGCGCCGAGGGCGAGGCAGGACTGCAAGACCGCTCCTGCCGGCCACGACGCTCTCCCGCCCAGCTCGACCCGGCCCTGGTCACCCAGATCCTCACCCTGCGCCGGGAGTGCAAGTGGTCAGCCCGCCGCATCCATCACCACCTCGTCTCTCAAGGCCACCAGGTGTGCCTCCGCACCGTGGGCAGGTGACTGCACCGACTCGGGATCTCCCGGCTACGAGACCTCGCGCCCACGGGTGAGGACCTGCGCCAACGACCCCAGAAGATCACCGCGAGAGGGCCGGGGCACATGGTGCACCTGGACGTGAAGAAGATCGGGCGCATCCCTGAAGGGGGAGGCTGGCGTGCTCACGGCCGGGACTCCGAGAACGCGCGAGCGGCCAAACGCGGGCCTGGCCGACGGGTCGGGTACACCTACCTGCACTCGGCGATCGACGGGTACACCCGCCTGGCGTACACCGAGGCGTTGGAGGACGAGAAGGCGGTGACCACGATCGGGTTCTTCTGCCGGGCGAGGGCGTTCTTCGCCGCCCACGGCATCACCGTGGACCGGGTGATCACGGACAACGGCAACAACTACCGGGCCGTGGACTTCACCCGGAAGGTGGTCTCGCTCGGGGGCCGGCACCACCGGATCCGCCCCTACACCCCGCGTCACAACGGGAAGGTCGAGCGGTACAACCGGCTGATGGTGGACGAGGTCCTCTACGCCCGCCCGTACTCCTCAGAGCAAGCTCGGCGTGAGGCCCTGGCGGTGTGGGTGAACCACTACAACTATCATCGGCCTCATACCTCCTGCGGAGACGCTCCTCCGGCCTCACTGGCACCGACCCGAGTCAACAACGTCATGCCCTCCTACAGCTAGGGCGTGTCTGAGAATAGATGCACGAGTCAGCTGAGACCCTGGGGACATGTCCCGGTTCCAGATGCTCTCTGACACCCAATGGGAGTTGATCGCCCCGATGCTCCCGACCCGGACCGGCCGCGC
>NZ_JABFBA010000032.1:1564-25488 GCF_017168445.1 Micrococcus sp. KRD026
CCCCGGACACCCCCCAGGCCCCCAAAACGGACGCCTCCGCCGACGCTTGACCCCCTGCGCCTGCACCCCCAGCACAGTGCAACGAATCCCGGCCTGACTAGGTGTTGTGGGTCATGACGTTCTTGACACCGGGGTGGGCATGAAGGAACGGGCCCCCGCTGTCACGATGGGTGGTGTCTAAGCAACCGTCGCGCAATCAGGAGCCCGTTCGTGACCCACCGTAACGCCCCGCTGACCCCCGAAGGACGTCGTCGCGCCGTGGAGGAGGTCCTCCACCGTGGCCGTCCGGTCTCTCACGTTGCAGGCGAGTTCCGGATCTCCCGGACCACGCTGTCGAAGTGGGTCGGTCGCTACCACGCCCACGGCCCGGCCGGCCTGGAGGACGCCTCCAGCGCCCCGGCGCACCGGCCGACGCGGGTGCCAGCTTGGGTTGTCGAGCTCATCGAGTCCTGGCGGCGGGAGCACAAGTGGACTGCCCGCCGGATCGCTCACGAGCTCGCTGAGTCCCGCGGCTACCGGTGCGCGGTGCGCACTGAATCGCCCCGGGTTTGTTAGAGGCTCGTAAGTGCCGCCCCGGCAGGCGCCGGCACGGGATTCTCATGATGGTAGACGTCCTCGAACTCGACCGGAGGGACCAGCCTGATCTCGCCGTGCGCACGACGATGGTTGAACCAGTCGATGTACTCCGCGACCGCGATCTCCAGGTCCTCGATGGACTTGAATGGCCCCTTGTTCCGGATCAGCTCCGCCTTGAACAGCGAGTTGAACGCCTCCGCGAGGGCATTGTCATACGAGTCCCCCGTCGTGCCGACTGAGGCGACTGCGCCGGCCTGGGCGAGCCGCTGGGTGTATCGCACTGCGACGTACTGGACTCCTTTATCGCTGTGATGCCGTAGCCCGGCCACGTCGTGGCCTGCACGCTGACGCGTCCAGAACGCCATCTCGAGGGCGTCCAGGGCCAGGTCCGTGCGCAGCGACTTCGACAGCTGCCAACCCAGCACCCGTCGGGAGAACACGTCGATGATGAACGCGGCGTACACCCATCCGCTGAAAGTGCGGCAGTAGGTGATGTCAGCGACCCACAGCTGGTTCGGAGCCGCCGCGGTGAAGTCTCGCTGCACCAGGTCTTGACGCTCATCCGGGCCGCGGCCTGGGACCGTGGTCCTCGGTCCCTTCGCGCGGCTGATCCCGCGCAGGCCTGCGGCTCGCATGAGCCGCTCCACCGTGCACCTGGCCACCTGCAGGCCCTCCCTCCGCAGTTGCGCGTGGACCTTCCGGGCCCCGTAGACCCCGTAGTTGGCCTCATGCACCCGCCGGATTTCCACGAGCACCTGCTCATCGCGCAGGCTGCGCACTGAAGGAGGGCGCGTCTTGGCCGCGTAATACGTGCTCGGTGCGATCTGTGTGCCTGCCGCGGACAGCGTGGCGCAGATCGGCTCGACACCGAACTCGTGCTTGTGTTCGTCGATGTAGTCCACGATCAGCGCTGTGGGCGGTCGAGCATCCGCCGCGAAGAAAGCCGACGCCGAGCGCAGGATCGCGTTCGCCCGCCGTAGTTCACGGTTCTCCTTCTCCAGCTCGGCCACCCGGGCGGCTTCGCTGGTCGTGCTTCCGGGGCGGTGGCCGTGGTCGATCTCGGCTTGGCGGACCCAGTTGCGCAGCGTCTCGGGATTGATCCCGAGCTGTTCTCCCACACGGCGGAACGCTCCGGTCCTCGTGGCGGGGTCTTGCCGGGCTTCCAGCGTCATCCGCGTGGCGCGTTCGCGGAGCTCGTCGGGGTACTTCCGTGGTGCGGGCATGCTCTGCATCCTTCCGTTGGATCAGAGCCTCCACCAGACCCGGGGCGATTCAGCACCGACGAGCTGGTTGACATCTCTAAACCGCCGGGCTCTGCTTGCCCCTATGACCGAACGGATTCGCCTGCGACCACTGTCCCCTGATGACGCACCCGAGATGACCAGGGTCCTCGCCGACCCGGCCCTCTACCAGTACACCGGGGGCAAACCGCCGACCGTGGAAGGGCTCACCGGCCAATACACCGTTCAGAGTCGGGGCCACTCAACTGACAGGACCGAGACCTGGATCAATCACCTGGTGGTGTTCGAGACCTCCGGGAAAGCACTCGGCTACGTCCAGGCCACCATCCCGGTCTCAGGCCAACCCGCCGAAATCGCCTGGGTCATGGGAGCACCGTGGCAGCGCAATGGTTACGCCTCAGCAGCCGCCGCTCTCCTGCTGGCTGAACTTGCGGAGATGGGCGTGAAACAGGTCATCGCTCATATCCACCCCGACCATGGGGCGTCCGCCGCGGTCGCGCGCCGTATCGGAATGAGTCCGACCGACGAAGTCGTGGACGGCGAAGTCCGATGGGAAGGTCCAGTGACCACCAGGGGATGACCGGCACCTCTCCCACGTCCCACGTCTTGGCTCATCTGCGGCTTCAGACCCAAACGGTCGTTTGTGACCAGGGAGCCCGCCATGTGCCATGTGCGCCACCTCGGGCCCTGTCAGCCCGCCGCACGGCTCGCCACAACCAACCCGCTAGAGCGGCAGCCGCCCGTACGTTTCGGGCGATCCCCGGGGCGCGCGGGGGCGCCCACCTGGACACCCGGTTTTCCCGCCGACCGGATCCCGCCCGATATGCGAAGAGTTCCCCGCGCGTCAGGTGAAATCTGCGCTGCATCTCGACAACGGACACACCGGGCGGTTCGGGCCCCTGCCCCACGAGCCCACCGCAGGCCAGGGGCCCCTGCGCTGCATCTCGACGACAAAGACCCTTGCCCACCGGTTCACGTCGTGACATAGTTCACCCCATGATGCAGCAGCAGTGACCCCGTGGGTCCGACGACCCACCGCCGGCCTCCCCGCGCGCCCGTCTCGAGCACGGCTCGACGGGTGCCTCTGCGCCCACCCCTTTCCTCAGAAAGCAGTCACCGCATGCCTGACATCATCGAATTCCCCCTGCCCGCCTCGTCGGACGACCCCCACTGGCGGGCCTACTGCCAGCTCGGAGACGAGTACAACCACGAGCTGATCGGCACGACCGAGTGGGACGAGACCCCCACGGACGCGCTCATCCAGGCCGCCGCCGAGACCGACCACACGCTGCGCCGCTACCTGGCGTACGTCGACGGCGAGGCGGTCGGCTACGCCCGTGTCCTGATCAACCACGTCGACGACCCTGACGCGGCCGCCCTCAACGTCTACGTCCACCCGCGGCACCGCGGACGCGGCCACGGCCGGGCACTGGCCGAGCGGCTCGTCCTGGACACCGCCGGCCTCACCCGTTTCGAGACCTGGCCGCTGACGCCGCCGCCGGTGGCCGGGCAACGGGCGCTCACCCCGCCCAACGGCGCCGGCGCGGTGCCCGCCGAGCATCCGGGTGTGCGTCTCGCCCAGTCCTACGGCTTCGCGCTCGCCCAGATCGAGCGGGTGAGCCGGTATGACTTCGCCGATCCGGGGATCGACCCCGCCGTCGCCCTGGCCGAGGCCGAACGCGTCTCGTCGGACTACGAGCTCCACGCCTGGGAGGGCGCGGCCGACGCGTCCCTGCAGGACGACCTCGCCGTCCTCAAGGCCCGCATGGCCACGGACGTGCCCTCCGGGGAACGCACCGTGGTGGAGCAGGTCTGGGATGCAGCCCGCGTGCGTCGCATGGACGAGCAGATCCTGACGACCGGGCGGCTCTTCCGCGCGGTGGCGCGGCACCGTGCCACCGGCCGGATCGTCGCCCTGAGCGAGCTGGTGGCGCCCCGCTCGCGCCCGGACGGGCTCATCGACCAATGGGACACCATCGTGCTGCCCGAGCACCGCGGCCACCGCCTCGGCATGCGCGTGAAGGCGGCGAACCTCATCGCCGTGCGCGACGCGCTGCCCGGGGCCCGCGCGATCATCACGTGGAACGCCGAGGAGAACCGGCACATGCTCGACGTCAACGAGGCGCTGGGCTTCCGGCCCGTGCTGGCCGAGGCGTCCATGGAGGCGCCGGCACCGCTGCGACGTCGCTGACGGTCCGCGACCCGCGGCGCCGCCTCACCCCCGCTCGAGCGTCCGCTGGGCCGCCTCCCGCACCGCCCGCGTGAGCCGCACCAGGCGCGTCACGGGCAGCGTGGCCGCCTGCCAGTACAGGGGCACGAGGACGTCGTCGAGCCCGGGCACGCGGACCAGTCGGCCGGCGCGCACGTCCTCGACGGCCTGGGCGTCCACGAGCATCCCCCACCCCAGGCCGGCCCGGACGGACCGGTGGAACCCGTCGAACGACGGCGCCAGGTGCGTGGGCGGGGCGACGTCCAGTCCGGCGCCGCTCAGCGCGAGGCGCTGCAGGTCGTCCTTCGCGTTGTAGCGCATCATGGGCATCGCGCCGAGGTCGACGACGTCGCCCGCCGCATGCCGCGCGAGCAGGGCGGGCGCCACGAGCGGGACGTAGCGCATGCTCCCCAGCGGCTCCGCCGCGCACCCCTGCACCGGCTGCGGCTCCGTGGTGACGGCGGCCAGCACCTCGCCGCGGCGCAGCAGCCGGGCGCTGTGGTCCTGGTCCTCGACGTGCAGGTCGAGGACCGTGTCGTCCCAGTCGGCGGCCTCCGCCAGGACGGGCCCGAACCACGTGCCCAGCACGTCGGCGGGCACGGCCAGGGAGGTGACGCTGCGCCCGGCCGCCGTGCGGCCCAGCCCGGCCCACGCCTCCTGTTCGAGCACCCGCATGTGCCGGGCCACGCGCACCAGGCCGACGCCGGCCTCGGTCGGCTCGCAGGGTGTGCCGCGCCGGAGCAGCACCTGGCCCACCTCCCGCTCCAGGGCGCGGATGCGCTGGCTGACCGCGGAGGCGCTGACGCCGAGCTCGTACGCGGCCGCCTCGAACGAGCCCTCGTCCGCGATCGCACGCAGCGCCTGCAGCTGGTCCAGGTTCATGAAGCAGAGCTTAGGCACCTGCAGTTCTCTTCGTTTGGCTCAGGCGTGGCCGGGCCCTAGCGTCCTCACCCATGTGGACCCTCGCCGGCACCGGCCTGCTCACCGGACTCGCCCTCATCGTCGCCATCGGCGCCCAGAACGCCTTCGTGCTCCGCCAGGGCGTGCGCCGGGAGCATGTGGGCGCCGTCGTGCTGGTGTGCATGGCCTCGGACGCCGTGCTGATCCTGGCCGGCACCGCCGGGGTGGGCGCGCTCGTGCAGGCCGTGCCGTGGCTGCTCGAGGTGCTGCGCTGGGGCGGCGCCCTGTACCTGCTCTGGTTCGCGGTCTCCTCCCTGCGTGCCGCGCTGCGCCCGCAGGGGCTCGTGGCCGAGCAGGCGCCGCGCACCGCGGGGTCGGTCATCGCCACCACGCTCGCGCTGACCTGGCTCAACCCGCACGTCTACCTGGACACCGTGGTGCTGCTGGGCAGCCTCGCCAACCAGCACGGTCCCGACGCACGGTGGGTCTTCGCCGCCGGCGCCGTCGCCGCCTCGGTGCTGTGGTTCACCGTGCTCGGCTACGGCGCGCGCCTGCTGGCCCGGGTGCTCGCCGACCCGAAGGCGTGGCGCGTGGTGGACGTGGTGATCGCGGTGGTCATGGCGGTGCTCGCGGTCCGGCTCATCGCCGGTTCCGGCGTGTGGGGGTGAGCCGACACCGCCCCCTCACTCCCCGCCCAGCTCCCCCCGGAGGATCCGCGCGCCGGCCACGAGCGCCGCCGTCTTGTCCCGCGCCACCGAGCGAGCCAGCGGCGCCATGCCGCAGTTGGTGCTCGCGATCAGCTTGTCCGCGTCCACGAACTCGAGGGTCTCCCGGAGGGTCGCCGCGACCTCCTCGGGCGTCTCGACCTCGTCGCTCGCCACGTCGATCGCGCCGACCATCACCTTCTTGCCGCGCAGCAACCCGATGAGCTCCGCCGGCACCCGGGAATGGTGCCGCTCCAGGGCGATCGTGTCGATCGTGGACTCGCGCAGCAGGGGGAACGACGTCTCGTACTGGCGCCACTCCTCCCCGAGCGTGGCCTTCCAGTCGTTGTTCGCCTTGATCCCGTAGCCGTAACAGATGTGCACGGCCGTCTCACACGTCACGCCCTCGGCCGCACGCTCGAGCGTCGCCACGCCCCAGTCGCGGACGTCGTCGAAGAACACGTTGAACGCTGGCTCGTCGAACTGCACGACGTCGACGCCCACCGCCGCCAGCTCCCGCGCCTCCTCGTTGAGGATGCGCGCGAACTCCCACGCGAGCTTCTCGCGGCTGCCGTAGTGACGGTCGGCGAGGGTGTCGATCATGGTCATCGGCCCGGGCAGGGTCCACTTGATGGGCCGGTCCGTCCGCGCGCGCAGGGCCTTCGCGTCGTCCACGAACACCGGCGCCGGCCGGCCCACCTCCCCGACGACGGTCGGCACGCTCGCGTCGTACCGGTCGCGGATCCGCACCGTCTCGCGCCGGTCGAAGTCCACGCCGCCGAGGTGCTCGATGAACGTGGTGACGAAGTGCTGGCGGGTCTGCTCGCCGTCACAGACGATGTCGATGCCCGCGCGCTCCTGGTCGGCCACGGCGAGGGCGAGCGCGTCGAGCTGGCCCTCGCGCAGCTGCTCCCCCTCGAGCTTCCAGGGCGACCAGAGCGTCTCCTCCTCGGCGAGCCAGCCGGGCTTGGGCAGGCTGCCGACGAGGGTGGTGGGGATCAGGGTGGTCATCGGGTCTCCTCGGTGTCTCGTGCGGCGTGGGCGGCGGCCCAGCGCTCCAGCAGGTCGCGGTGCGGTCCCACGAAGTGCTCCTGCGTGTACTCCCCCTGCTCCCGGCCGAGGCGGGCCCGCTCCTCGCGGTCGTAGGCGATCCGGGTCTGCGAGAAGTCGCCGTGGTCCAGGCGCGGCCGGTAGACCTCTCCGGCCCCGGCGTTCGCGTTGTAGATCTCCGGCCGGTAGATCCGCTGGAAGGTCTCCATGGTGGCGATCAGCCCGGCCAGGGAGAGGTTCGCGTGGTCGTTGAGCAGGTCGCCCCGCGAGTAGAACGCCAGCGGCGCCACGGCCCCGCGCGGCAGGAAGCACCGGATCCCCAGGCCCATCCGGCCGAAGTAGCGGTCCGTGCGGGAGGGCGCGTCCTGGCGGTACTCGACCCCGAGCACCGGGTGCTCGTTCGTCAGCCGCCGGTAGGTGCGGCTCGTGGACACGCTGATGCAGATCACGGGCGGCTGCGGGAACCGCTCCCGGTACGCCGGCGAGTCGAGCAGGTGCCGGAACAGCCGCCCGTGCAGGTCACCGAAGCCGTCGGGCTCCTCGGTCCCCGGCGACGTCGCCGCGTGCGCGGGCAGCACCACGGAGAAGTCGTGGTCGCGGACGTAGGAGGAGAAGTTGTTCCCCACACTGCGGCCGAGCACGGCGCCCGTCGCACGCTCGACCACCCGCACGTCGAGCATCTCCATGAGCGGGAAGTCGACGTCCGCGCCGTCGTCGGCGGTGAAGTGCACGTCGATCGAGACGATCTCGATCCGCGCCGTGTAGCGGTCCCGCTCCGGGTTGTCCCAGGGGGCGAGGTCGTTGAGGCGCCCGTCGATCATGGCCAGGGCGGCGCGCAGGTTCTCCCGCCGGTCCGCGCCGCGGGCGAGGTTCGCGAAGTTCGTGGTGGCGCGCGTGCTGGCGGCGGGCGTGTAGTCCTCGTCGAACGGCGTGGTGTGGATGCTGAACGTCAGGTCGTCCACGCGGGTGGGAACGGTGCTCGGGACAAGGGTGGCGTGGCTCATCGGGTCCTCTCCGGGGTGCGAGCGCGGGTGGTGCGGTGGTGGGCGGGTGCGGGACGGGGCACCGCGGACGACGACGACGCCCCGCGGCCGGCGGCGACACGTGCGGCGCACTCGAGGCCGGCCTCGAGGTCCGCCTGCAGGTCGGCCACGTCCTCGATGCCGACGGAGAGCCGGACCAGGTCCGTGGGGACGGCCAGGGGCGTGCCCCGCACGGAGGCGTGGGTCATCTCGGAGGAGTAGCAGAGCAGCGATTCGACCCCGCCGAGGCTGACCGAGAGCGCGAACAGCTCGGTGGCCTCGGCGAACGCGCGGGCCGCGGCCTCTCCCCCGGCCAACCGGATGGAGACGATGCCGCCGAAGCCGTCCATCTGCCGCGCGGCGAGCTCGTGGCCCGGGTGGTCGGGCAGCCCGGGGTAGAAGACCTGAGCGACCTCGGGGCGGCCCTGCAGCCAGCCCGCGAGCGCGGCGGCGTTGGCGCCGTGCCGGTCCATGCGCAGGCCGAGCGTCTTGAGGCCGCGGGCGGCGAGGTAGGAGTCCTGCGGGCCGGCGACCGCGCCGGCGGCGAACTGCTGGTAGGCCACCGCCTCGGCCAGCGCCCGGCCGCGGAACTCGCGGTCGGCCACCACCACGGCGCCGCCGAGCACGTCCGAGTGCCCGCCGATGTACTTGGTGGTGGAGTGCACCACCACGTCCGCGCCGAGGTCGAGGGGCCGCTGGAGGTAGGGCGAGGCGAACGTGTTGTCCACGACCAGCAGCGCGCCGGCGTCGTGGGCGATCTGCGCCCAGGCGGCCAGGTCCGCGATGCCGAGCAGCGGGTTGGACGGCGTCTCCACCCACAGCAGCGCGGTGCGGCCGGGACGGACGGCCGCGGCGACCGCCGTCGGGTCGGTAATGTCCACGGGAGTGTTGGACACGCCCCACGGCTCGAGGACGGTGGTGATGAGGCGGTGGGTGCCGCCGTAGCCGTCGCCGCCCAGCACGATGTGGTCGCCGGGGCGCAGCACGGCCCGCAGGAGGGCGTCCTCGGCGGCGAGCCCGGAGGCGAATGCGAACGCCCGGTCGCCGTGCTCGAGGGCCGCGAGCTGGGTCTCGAAGCCGTTCCGGGTCGGGTTGGAGCCGCGGCTGTACTCGTGCCCGGCGCGCAGCACGTTGATGCCGTCCTGCACGAAGGTGCTGGTCTGGTAGATCGGCGGCACCACGGCGCCGGTCAGCGGGTCGGGTTCCTGGCCGGCGTGCACGGCGGTGGTGGTGAAGCCGCGGACGGCGGGACGGGACACGGAGCGGGTGGTGTGGTGGACGGCGGTCATCTCAGCGCACCTCCTGGGTGACGGCGGCGGTCTCGGGGACGGCGGGCGTCGAGGCGGGGACGGCCGGCCCGGCGGCGGACACCACGGCCAGGGCACGGTCCAGGTCCGCGATCAGGTCGTCGGGACACTCCAGCCCGATGGAGAGCCGGACGGTGGTCTCAGCGATCCCGGCGGCCTCGCGCTGCTGCCGCGTCAGGCGACAGTGCGTCATGGTCGCCGGGTGGGAGACGAGGGACCGGGCGTCGCCGACGTTGACCACCAGCTGGAACAGCTCGAGCGCGTCGAGGAACGGGGCCACGGCCTCGGGGCCGCAGGCCAGGTCGAAGGAGAACACCGAGCCGACGCCGTCCGGGAAGTCACGGGCGGCCAGCGCCGCGCTGGGATGCCCGGCCACGCCGGGGTGGTGCACCCGCGCGACGGCGGGGTGCCCGGCCAGGTGTTCGGCCACGGCCAGGGCGGTGGCGGTGTGGCGGGCCACGCGCAGGTCGAGCGTCTCGAGCCCCTGGATGAACTGCGCCGCGCTCGCGGCGGCGAGGGTGGGGCCGAGGTCGTGCAGGAACTTGCTGCGGGCCAGCGTCAGGTAGGCGCCGCGGCCGTGCCGCTCGACCAGCGTCTGCCCGCCGTAGCGGGCCTTGGGCCGGGCCAGCTGCGGCCACCGGTCCGGCACCGCGCCGTAGTCGAATGTGCCGCCGTCCACGATCGCGCCGCCGAGCACCGCGCCGTGCCCGCCGAGGAACTTGGTGGCCGAGTGCACGACGACGTCGGCGCCGTGCTCCAGCGGCCGGTAGAGGGCCGGCGTCGCGAGGGTGCTGTCCACCACCACGGGCACACCAGCCGCGTGGGCGAGGTCCGCGAGCGCGGGCAGGTCCGGGAGGGTGGCGAGCGGGTTGGTGATGGCCTCGAGGAAGAACGCGCGGGTGTCGGGCCGGACCGCGGCGGCCCACGCGGGCGGGTCCGCCGGGTCCGCGAAGGTGACCTCGATGCCGAAGTCCGCGAACGTGTCCGTCAGCAGGTCCACGGTGCCGCCGTAGAGCTGGCTGGAGGCGACCAGGTGCTTGCCGCCCTGCAGCAGCGCCAGCAGGGACAGCGCGACGGCGGCCTGGCCGGTGGCCGTGGCGATCGCGCCGATGCCGCCCTCCAGTGCGGCGAGGCGGTTCTCGAACACCGCGACGGTCGGGTTGCCCGTGCGGCTGTAGGTGAAGCCGGGGGTCTCGAGCCGGAACATCGATGCCGCCGTGGCGTGGTCCGGGAAACGGAACGCCGTGGTCTGGTGGATGGGCGGGACGACCGGCCGGTGGGGTGCGGCGGGCTCGTAGCCGGCGTGGACTTGCTGTGTGGCGTGACGGGGCATCTGCTCTCCTCCATCGGTCCTGGCGGTAGCACCGGGCCTGCCGTTCCCGGGGGTCCGGGTCCGGCGGGCGGGTTGCTGCGGCGTCGTCGAGCCAGATCTCTCGGCCGCTCTGGATGGGTGGTGAGCCCATCCCACGCGGTGGGCCGCCGCGAGTCCAGCGGGCGGCCGGCTCGCGCGTCATATGAGCCGCCCCCGCGCCATCCAGGACCGGCCGGAGCCTCTCCGGGGCGCGGCGGGCCGAGGCAGACCCGTGTGACGGACCGGCGTGGAGGGGGGGGTGTGTCAGACTCCCGGGCATGACACAGAGCACACCGGGCGGACCGGCCACGGACCTGCCCGACTTCCGGCCCTCGGGCAACCAGGGCGTGGACCCGGCGCTGTACGAGATCGAGAACGCGGCCATGGACCGTGAGGGCGCGCTCTGGGCGGCGCTGGAGGAGGCGGCGCCCTGGGCCGGGCGGACGCTGCTCGACCTCGGTGCGGGCACCGGCTTCTGGCTGCCCCGCTACGCCGACGCGGCCGAGACGATCGCCGTCGAGCCGGACGTGCGCCTGCTGGGGGCCGCCCGCGCCCGCCCCGGCGGGGCGCGCGTGCTGTACGGCTCGGCCGAGCAGATCCCGCTGCCGGAGGCGAGCGTCGACGTCGTGCACGCCCGGTTCGCGTACTTCTTCCCGCACCCGCGCTGGGACGTCCGGCCCGGCCTGGACGAGGTCGCCCGGGTGCTGCGGCCCGGCGGCGCGCTCGTGGTGATCGACAACGACACCGAGCGCGGCCAGTTCGCCGAGCTGCTGCGGGCGAGCACGAACGCCGCGGCGCAGGGCCAGGACACGTACGCCCGCAAGTGGTGGGCCGGTGTCGGAGCCGAGACCCGCGAGGTCATGAGCTCGTGGACCTTCGACTCCCGCGCCGATCTCGAGGCCGTCCTGCGGCTGGAGTTCGAGCGAGGGGTCGCCGACGCGTGGCTCGCCGAGCACCCCGCAGAGACGTCACTGAGCTACGGCTACCTGCTCCACGTGTGGCGGTGAGCACCGACCCGCGTCGCCAGACGCCTGACCCCCGCGGCCCTGACACGGGGACGCCCCCGCCACCGGGAGGACGGACGCGGTGGCTGGTCGCCTCCAACGCCCTCGACGCGGGTGGCCGGTCCGCCACGGACGTCGCCCTGGATGTCCTGGCGGTGCTCCTGCTCGGCGTGGGCGCCGACGGCATGGGCGTGCTGATGACGCTCTCCGGGTTGGGATTCCTCCTGCTCGGCGTGCCCATCGGCATCGTGGTGGACCGACACCTCAGCCCGCGGCTGCTCGCGGCCACCGGCCTCGCCAAGGCGGCGGTGCTCGGCTCGCTCGTCGTGGCGTGGGCGCTCGACGCGCTCACGTTCGGTCACCTCGCCGCTGTCATGGCCCTGCTGGGCGTGCTCACGGTGCTGGCCGAGACCACCCAGACCGCGCTCGTGCCGCGCGTCGTGCCGGCCACCGCCGTCGCCCGCCTGACGGCGCGGCTCGAGTCCGCCGACGCCGCCCTCGTGCTGATCGTGCCCGCCGCGGCGGGCGTCCTCGTCGGGTCGCTGGGCGCAGGGCCCGTGCTCGGCATCGCGACGGCATTCCTCTTCGCGGCGGCGATCGTCGCGCTCCGGGTACGGCTGCGGCCCTCCGCCGCGGCGGACGTCCCGGACGACGACGGGGACCCCGGCGTCGCGGACGTCCTCTCCCGCTGGGCCCGGTTCGGGAAGGACGCCGCGGAGGGGTGGACGGTCCTGCGGCGCACCCCGGTCCTGTGGCTGCTGACGATGGGGTCGGTGGCCGCCAACGTGGGCATGGCCCTCTTCGCCCCGGTCGAGGCGGTCTGGATCCTGACCGACCTGCGGCTCGGGCCGGAGTTCCTGGGCGTCCAGATCACCGCGGGCGCGGTCGGGGCACTGGCGGCCTCGTCCCTGGCGGGCCGGGCCATCGACCGGCTGGGCGAGCGCCGGTGCATCCTCCTCGGCTCGGTCGGCTGCGCCGTGGCCGTGGGGCTGCACCTGCTGGCCTACGCCGACCGCGCTCATGCCGGGCCGTGGCTGCTGGCCGGCGCCGCCCTCTGGGGGTTCATGGTCCTGCTCGGGAACGTCACCCAGGCCGCCGTGACCGCCCGCGCCTGCCCCGAGGGCACGCTCGGGCGGGTCACCGCGATGCGCCGCACCCTCACCCGGGGCTCCGTGCCGCTGGCGACCCTCGCGGGAGGTGCGCTCGGGGCGACGCTCGGGGTCGGCTGGGCGCTCGCGGGGTGGCAGGTCCTGGCGGTGGTCTCGCTGGCCGCCGTCGTGCCGGCCGCGCGGTGGGTGGATGCGGGGCGCGACGACGTCGACTGAGGCCGAGACGCTGACGCGGACGCCGAGGTCGCTTAATGTGTGGCCATGGTCAGCCGCCCCGTGCTCCAGCAGCCGGTCGTCGACGCCGCCGACATCCGTTCCGTCGCGGAGTTCTACCGCGAGGTCCTCGGCCTCCACTACCGCGCGGGCGACGAGCTCGCGGACGGCCGCGAGCCGGACAGCGCGGACTGGCTCGTGCTGCTGGACGACGACGGCCGCCGCGTCCTGACATTCCAGCGCACCGACGAACTGAAGCCCAGCACGTGGCCGTCACCCGAGGTGCCGATGCAGCTGCACCTGGATTTCATCGTGCCGGACCGCGATTCCCTCGACGCGGCCCACGACCAGGCGCTGCGCCTGGGCGGGCGTCTCGTCCTGGACCGCTCCGACGACGAGGACGAGCCCCTGTACGTGTTCGCGGACCCGGCCGGCCACCCCTTCTGCGTCTTCGTGGGGTGAGCGCGGCAGACCGCGGCACGGCTCAGTGCCGTCGGTAAGGTCGTCGGGTGATCCCGCAACCCACCGATCGACTCACGTTCCGGTGCATGACCGACGCTGACCTCGACGACATGTGCAGGCTCCGCGGAGACGCGGAGGTCATGCGCTACTACCCGCGGGCCAAGTCGCGCAACGAGGTGCAGCGGTGGATCAACTGGTCGAAGGACAACTACGCCAAGCATGGGTTCGGCCTGTGGGTCATCGAACACCGGACCACCGGCGACTTCATCGGTGACTGCGGCCTGACCTGGCAGAACGTCGACGGCCAGGAGGTCCTCGAGGTCGGCTACCACGTCCTGCCTGAACGCCAGGGACAGGGACTGGCAACCGAGGGGGCCTCTGCCTGCCTGCGACACGGGTTCGAGACCCTCGACGCAACGATGGTCACCGCGATCATCAACCCCGACAACATGGCTTCCCGTCGCGTGGCCGAACGAATTGGCATGACCGTGTGGAAGAGGACGCGCGATCCCAGTAGAGCGCCGATCGTGGTCTACAGCAGCCACGGCCAAGAGGCATGACGCACTGAACTGCCGCCATGGGTGCGTGCCCACTGAGGAGACACGCCCTGCGCCCAGCCGGCCAGGCGCTTCTGCGTCTTCGTGGGGTGAGCGCGGCAGACCGCGGCGGCTCAGCCCTCGAGCCGCTGGTCGAACTCCTCGTGGTCCAGCTGGCGGTGCATGCGGTCATCTTCAAGATACGGTGCCGTCCATGCATCTGGACCCGGCCGAGACGAACCGCCGCGCCTACGATGACGCCCGCGTCGTCGCGGGGATCGCCCCGGCGGGGACCGCGTCGAGTGGCGGCGGGGCACGGCGGAGCTGATCGAGCCGGCGTCGGTGGACCTGGCGGTGGACCGCGTCTGGAGCGGCTGGCACGGCCGCCCATTCGACGCGGCGGAGCACCCGCTGATGATCATCGGGGCCTGTCCACAGGGGGCCTGACCCGTCCACCCGTCATGGCAGGATGACGCATGTCACACGTGATGCGAGGGGGAACCATGACGGACACGACCACGGCCCGCCCCATGCGGCCGGCCCACTTCGACGACGACCCGCCCGTCCGCGGGATCGGCCACCTCCGGCACCCGGTGGTGTGGGGCGGGCTGATCGGGGTGGTCGGCGGCGGCGCCTTCCTGTTCGGCGGGATCGCGGGGCTGCCGGCCGAGCACCAGGGCACGCTGCGCGGCAGCGCGATCGCGCTGATCGGCTTCACGTTGGTGGTCGTGCTGCTGCGCCGGCGGGTGCTGCCCGCCGTGCAGGCGCCCGCCCGCGGCGCGTCTACGGGATCGCCGTCGTCACGATGCTGGCGCTCCTCCCCGTGACACGCCTGGTGGCACTCGCGCTCGACGCACCGACGGCGCAGATCGCCCTGGTGGCCGCCGTGGTGGGCGGCCACTTCCTCCCGTTCGCCCGGGCATTCCAGGCCCCGGTGTTCTGGTGGATCGGCGGGGCGATGGCCGTGCTGGGGCTCGCCGGTGCCGTAGTCGCGGTTCTCGGCGATCCCGTGGCCGGGCCCGCGGGGGCGGCCGAAGCGGGAGCTGCGATGCTCGTGATCGTCGCGGCACAGGGTCTGCTGGCGTCCCCTCGGCAGGACTGAGGGCCGGACCATGACCATGCTTCAGGCCATCCGCCGCTACTACGCCGGCTACGCGCAGTTCAGCGGGCGCGCGTCCCGCGCCGACTTCTGGCTCGCGGCGCTCTACGTGTGGCTCCTGCAGGCCGTCGTTCACTTCGTGTCCACCGTCCTGGACGTGTTCCTCCTCGGCTCCCCGGACCTGTCCCTCCGCGACGCGGCCGTCCTCCTCGTGGGGATCACGCACGCACTCCCCTCGCTCGCCCTGCTCGCCCGGCGCCTCCACGACGCCGGCTTCAGCCGCGCGTGGCTGTTCCTCGGGCTGGTGCCGTTCGTCGGCCCGCTCACGCTGCTCGTGTTCGCGCTCCAGCCGTCCGCCCCGCGCCTCGGACACCCCGCCGATGCGTCGGACCCGGTGCCGGCGGGGGCCACGGCCGCGCGGCGCTGACCCCCGCTCCCCTGGCCCGACCTGATCAGTGATCGTGGTCGGTGTGCTCGTCGGACTCGTGGCCGTGATCGTGGTCGGCGTGCTCGTCGTGGCCGGACTCGGCATCAGCGCCCTCCTCGGGCTTCACGGACTCGGGCTCGCCGGTGACCACGGCCATCTCGACCGGGGCGAACTCCAGGTCCTTCTCCAGGACGGTCTCACCGGTCTCCAGGTCGACGGCCACGAGCTTCTGGGCCTCCGCGTCGGTGACGTAGGCGGTGTTCCCGGCCACCTTGAGGATCGGGCCGGGCTCCTGCCACTCGTCCTTCTCCTTCCACGGCTCGATCACCGGGTACTCGGCGGTGACCTCACCGGTCTCCTCGTCGATCACGGTGACCTCGCCGTCGTAGGTCAGCACGACCGCGGAACCGTCCTCGGCGCGGCCGAGCGAGCGGAACCAGTAGGAGGAGCCGAGGTCCACGGTGGTGAGCTCATCGGTGCGGGTGTCGATGAGGGCGATCGCCGTGGGCCGCTCGACGGCCTCCTCCGGCTCCTCCTCGACCTTGTGATCACCCAGGACGATGGGCGAGTCATGCAGCCCGAACAGGTTCCCGGAGCGCTGATACTCGGTCTCGACGTCCACCTTGTGGAACTCGCCGTCCCGGTACACGACGGGCCCGTTCTCGCATCCCATCACGACGACGTCGCCCGCCTCCGTCGGCTGGGCCGCGGCCTCGCCGTGGCTGCCGGGGCAGTCGTCGGTCTCGGCCGTGACCTCGCTGGTCTTCGGGTCGATCACCTGGAGCGTGTTGCGGGAGTCCTCGGTGCCCTGCGTGGTGAAGAGGGTGCCGTCGGAGAGCTCGAGCGCCACGCCGTGGTGCGGGTCCTCGGTCTCGGCCTCCGTCATGACGGGCATGAGGTCCGGGGTCGCCTTGTCCAGGTGGGCCGAGTCGAAGGTCCGGATCGCGCCCGTGCCGTCCCCGAAGAGGGTGGTCCTGCCGTTGTGGGTGACGACGTGGCCGGGGTGCTCACCCGGGAACGTCACGCCGGTCATGCCGGGCGCGGACTCGTAGTGGTGGACGTGATCGCCGTGGGCCTTGGCCTGGATGCCGGTGGAGAACACCTCCCAGCCGTTCCCGGTGGTCACCAGGACGTCCTTGCCGTTGCCGGCGTTGCTCAGCCGCGTGAAGCCCGGGACGTCCTGCTCCCTCACCACCTCCCCGGACTCGGCGTCGAGCAGCGTGAGCCCGCCCTCGTGGGAGAGCAGGATGCGCGGGGTCACCGCGGAGACCTCGGTGGTCCGGGTCGGGTCGACGCGGTCCCCCTCGGAGACGGAGGAGGCCGCCCTCGCCTCACCCGACGGCGACTCGGCGCCGTCCGCGGCGGGGGCGGGGGCCGACGTCGGCCCGGACGGGGCGGCGTCCGCGCCGCACGCCGTCAGGGCGATGGCCGCGGCGGCGAGGGTGGCGGAGAGGGCGGCGGTGCGCGCGGAACGGCGCTGCGGGGCGGAGTGGGACACGAGGAGCCTTTCACGAGGGCGGAAAGATGCGACTGATTCACAATAAAGACTGTTGCGGATGGTTCGCAATACGGCGGGGGGCGTCTGCCCGTCATACCGGCGGCGCCGACGGCGCGCCCCCGTCGCGGGAACCGGCACGTGACGCCCTCGAGCGCGCGGCGACCCGCCTGTTCGAGGTGGGCGGGGCCTCCGCGACCCTGCGCACACGCGGGCTGGACCGGCATGGGCGCAATGCGCGGGTGCTGGTCAGCCACAACCCGCTGATCTACCGCGCCCGACTGCTCGGCGACCGGGCCGTCACGGACACGCCGGTCGGGCGGCTGAGGCGTCGGGCGGTGCGGCGCGCGGCGGAGCCCGTCAGGCCAGGCCGCGCGCCGCATGCCAGGCGGCGATCCGCTCGAGCGCCTCGTGGACGGCGTCCGGGCCGGCGGCGAAGGAGAGCCGGACGGACTCGGGCCCGTGGACGGCGTCGAAGTCGTCGCCGGGGGTCAGCGCGACGCCGGCCTCCTCCAGCAGGGCGGCGCAGTAGCCGACGGCGCTGCCGAACTCCGCCAGCATGCCCGGGGCGAGACGGGCCCAGAGGTAGAAGGCGCCGTCGGCGGGGGCGGCGTCGGCCCAGCCGAGCCGGGGCAGGGCGGCCAGCACGACGCCGCGCGTCGCCGTGAAGCCGCCGGCCTGCTCGGCACAGAACGCGTAGGACTCCTCGCTGAACGCGTGGACGGCCGCCTCCTGGGCCGCGGCGGGCGGGCAGAGGGCGACCGAGCCGGCGAGGCCGTCGACCGCGGCGGCGAGGTCGTCCGGCATGAGCATCCAGCCCAGCCGCCAGCCGGGCATGCCCCAGTACTTGGAGAACGAGCTGACCACGAGCGCGGTGCGGGAGGTGCGCCATGCGCAGGCGCCGAGCCCCTCCCCGTCCGTGTGCACGATGCCGTGGTAGATCTCGTCCGAGACGAGCCGCACACCGCGTTCCTCGCACCAGCGGGCGAGCTCGGCGAGCTCGTCGGCGCTGACCATCGTGCCCGTGGGATTGGCCGGGGAGGCGAGCACGAGCCCCGCGACCGGGCCCTCCGCGAGCGCCGCCTCCAGGTGGGCGACCGTGGGCTGGTAGCGGGTGCCGGCGTCGACGTCCACGTCCACCACCTCCACCCCGAGCGCCGTGAGGATGTTGCGGTACGCCGGATAGCCGGGGCGCGGCAGGAGCACGCGGTCCCCCGGGGGGAACGCCGCGAGGAAGCCGAGCATGAACGCCCCCGAGGAGCCCGTGGTGATCGCGACCTGCTCGGGGCGCACGTCGAGCCCGTACCAGCGGCGGTAGTGGCCGGCGACGGCGGTCCGCAGCTCCGGCAGGCCCAGCGCCGGGGTGTAGGTGAAGGCACGGCCGGAGGCGTGGACGGCGGCGGCCGCGGCGTCGACGGCGGGCGGGGCGCCCCCGCCCGGCTCCCCCGCGCACAGGCTGACGACGTCGTGGCCGGCGGCGCGCAGTGCGGCGACCCGGCCAAGGATGCTCATCACCGTGAACGGCGGCACCTGCGACCGGGCGGACGGCACGAAGGTGGGGGTGGTGGTGCTGGAACGGGACGGGCGACGCATGGCCCGAGGCTACCCCCCGCTTTCGTTCGGGAAACGGCGCCCCGGGGACGACTTTCGTTGACGAAACGGGCGGGCGGGACGCCGTTTCATCAACGAAAACGTCGCGACACGCCGCCGTTTCCCGAACGAAAACGTCCGGCGCGCCTCGGGTGGCTCTCACTCCTCGGCGCCGAGCATCTCCCGGATGTCCTCGGCGGTGAGGGAGTCGGTGAAGGCGCCGGCTCCGGAGTCGTCGGACTCGTCCATGAGCGCGCCGAACAGCTCGGCCTTGCGCCGCTGCAGCTCGAGCACCTTCTCCTCGATCGTCCCCTCGGACACGAGCCGGTAGACCATCACGGTCCGCTCCTGCCCGATCCGGTGCGCCCGGTCCACGGCCTGCGCCTCCGCAGCGGGGTTCCACCACGGATCCATGAGGAACACGTAGTCCGCCTCGGTCAGGGTCAGGCCGAAGCCGCCCGCCTTCAGGGAGATCAGGAACACCGGCGCCTCGCCCTCGCGGAAGCCGCGGATCACGTCGGCGCGCCCGCGCGTGGAGCCGTCGAGGTACGCGTGCTCGATCTCCAGGTGGTCCAGCTCCTCGGCGATCACCCGCAGGAAACTCGTGAACTGGCTGAACACGATCACGCGGTGCCCCTCGCCGATCACCTCGGTGAGGTCGTCGAGAAACCGCTCGAGCTTCGAGCTGGGCACGGAGGCGTACTGGTCGTCGACGATCTGCGGCGCCAGCGCGAGCATCCGCAGCAGCGTGAGCGACGTGAAGATGGTGAACCGGTTGCCGTCCATGTCCCCGAGCAGGCCCAACACCTTGCGGCGCTCGCGCTGGAGCACGCGGTCGTAGAGCTTGCGGTGGGCCGGCTCGAGCTCCACCTGGAGGATCTGCTCCTGCTTGGACGGCAGGTCCTTCGCCACGAGCTCCTTGGAGCGGCGCAGCATGAACGGGCGCACGCGGCGGCGCAGGGCCGCCATCCGCTCGGGGTCCCCCCCGGTCTCGATGGGGGTCACGTAGGTCTCGCGGAACCGGCGGTGGCTCGGGAACAGGCCCGGCACGACGACGCCCAGCAGCGCCCACAGGTCGCTGAGGGAGTTCTCCATCGGCGTGCCGGTGATGGCCAGCCGGAAGGGGGCGCGCAGGTCGCGGGCCACCGTGTGCACCTTCGCGGCGCGGTTCTTCAGGAACTGTGCCTCGTCGAAGACCACCCCGCCCCAGTCGAGTCCGCCGTACTGGCCGGCGTCGATCCTCAGGAGCGTGTAGCTGGTGACCACCACGTCCGCCCCCGCCACCTCGTCCGCCACGGCGGTGCCGCGCTTGCGGGTGGTGGTGTCCAGGACGCGCACGTCGAGGTCCGGGGTGAACTTCTCGGCCTCGGCCGCCCACACGGACACCACGGAGCTCGGCGCGACCACGAGGAACGGCGGCCGCTCGGGCCGGGCCTGGCGCGCGTGGGCGAAGAGCGCGAGGGTCTGGACGGTCTTGCCCAGGCCCATGTCGTCGGCCAGGATCCCGCCGAGGTCCTGCTCCCACAGGAACGCGAGCCAGCGCAGGCCCTCCTCCTGGTAGGGGCGCAGGTCGGCCTTCAGGCCGGCGGGGCGCGGGGCCTCGGGGAGGCGCTCGACGGCGGCCAGACGCCCGACGGCGGCGGTCCACTCCGGGTCCTCGTCCACCTCGTCCGCGAGCTCCTTGAGGTCCTCCCAGAAGCCGACCTGGTGCCGTGAGACGGGGGTGTGCTCCGGGGTCCACTCCTGCAGGGTGGCGGCCTCGGAGAGCAGGGCGCGCAGCCGGTCGAAGGCGGGGTGGTCGAGGCCCAGGTAGGAGCCGTCCGCGAGGATCAGCGTGGTCCTGCCCTGCACGAGCGCGGTGAACAGCTCCACGAACGGCAGCACGTGCCCGTCCACGGAGACCTGCACGCCGAGGTCGAACCAGTCGTTCTGCGTGGCCTTCGTGCCGACCTCGATGCGCGGGGCGGCCTTCAGCTCGCGGTAGTCGGGGCGGTCGCCGGTGACGTCCACGCGCACGTGGTCCGCGCGCTGCAGCAGCGGCAGCACCTGCTCGGAGAACCGGGCGGCGCCCACGCCCTCGAGGACCTGCTCCTCCGCACGGCCGGCGCGCGGCCAGAGCTCGGCCACGGCGCGCAGCACCGCGTCCTCGTGCCGGGTGTCCCGCAGGGGGTCGCCGCCGGCGTCGAGGCCGAGTTCGCGGGGCGCGTCGAAGTAGAGCCAGGACCAGCGCAGCACGAGCTCGTGGCCGGGTCGGAAGTCGGCGCGCAGCCGCAGCACGGGCGGCTCGAACTCGGGCAGCTCCACGGAGGCGTCGCCGCTGGTCACGGGCAGGGCGCCACGCAGCCGCGGGTAGATCCGGCCGAGGAACTCCTCGCGGTCCGCGGCGGGCACGCGCACGGGCCCGCCGGCGAGCACGAGCTGCTGCACGGCCTCGGGGACGGGGCGTGCGGCGGGGATCAGGTGGAGCACGGCCTCCTCGTCCGTGAGCTCCACGCGGTAGAAGCCGATGCCTCCCACGGCGTGCACACCGCTCAGCCCGGGGCCGGGCGGGGCCGGGTCCAGGGACGGGGCCACGTCCAGACCGCCGTCGGGGGCGCGGGTGACGTCCAGCCCGACGGCGACGGGCGCCTCCAGCACCACGTCCGTCAGCAGCCCCAGCGGCACGAGCTCCACCCCGACCTCGCGGGCCTCCGCGAGCAGCTGCCAGATCCGCGGGGAGTCGAAGACGTGCAGACCGAACCAGGCGTCGCCCGGGTAGGAGTCCTCGGCCTGGACCTGACGCCAGATCAGGCGCATCGCCCGCTCCTGGGCGGGGGCGAACTCGGCGCGCGGGAACTGGAACGCCTTCCACGTCAGCCCGCCCTTGATCCACGTCCCCTTGGCCCCGCGCTTGAGCGGGCGCACGGTCACGTACAGCGGGCGGCCCTCGCGCACCTGCTCCTCCCCGGCGGTCGCCGGGCCCCACTGCTGGAACGCGTTGCGGGAGGACTCGGCCACGAGCTCCACGCCGATCGCCAGCGCGGGCGGCGTGCCCACCCGGCGCGGGCCGTGGAGTCCGGCCAGCGGCTCCATGACCCGTCGCCAGTCCAGGCCGGCAGGGGGTGGGGGTGCCGCCCCGTCCGCGGCCGGGGCGTCGAGGCCGGCCGGGCCGCCGCCGTCGTGGCCCCGGCCGGCGGGCGCGGGCAGCGCGTCCGCCGTGGTGACCATCTCGGCGAGCTTGCGGCGGGCGTCGTCGAGGGCCTGGTCGGCGTCGAGGCGGACCACCTGGTAGAGCGCGGCGGCCACGTGCTTGCAGTCCGTCCCGACCGGGCACGTGCAGCGCCCGCCCACCGGCTCCATGAGGGCGCCGGCGCCGTCCTCGGCGGCGTCGTCGTAGGCCTCCTGCAGCTGCACCTGCACCCGGTAGGGGCTGGGCGCGGTGCCCTGGACGGAGGCGCTCAGACGGCCGGTGGCGGCGTCATAGCGCAGGCGCCCCACGGCACCCGACGCGGCCACGGCGAAGCCGCGGTCCGCACTGGTGGGCCCGACGACGGCGCGGATGGCCTCGGTGCGCAGGTGCGGCAGGACGTCTCCGGAATCTGCAGTGGCCATAGCGAGCAGTCTTTCACGGACCGTGCCGGGCCCGCTCCGACCGACACCGGCCCGGCGGCGTGCCGACCACCCCGTTCCCGGGCCCGCACACCTGAGACCTTCAGCCCGACCCGCCCCGGACCCTAGAGTGCGCCCATGGCGTCCACACCTAGGGCATGTCTGACAATCGTTTTGACCATGCGATCACAGCATTCAGGACCACAGCGGCCCTGTAGATGATCGCGTACTTGTCATACCGGGTCGCCAGGCCCCGCCACTGCTTCAGGTGCGCGTACTGGCGCTCGATGACGTTGCGGCCCTTGTAGGCGGCCGCGTCGAGGCTGACGGGGCGCCCGCCGCGGGCACCGCGCCGTCTGCGGTGGCCCTGCTGGTCGGCCGGTTCGGGGATGACCGCTTTGATCCCACGGGCGCGTAGGTGGGTGCGGATCGCCCGGGAGGAGTACGCCTTATCGCCCAGCACGGCCTCGGGGCGGGTCCGGGGCCGCCCTACTGGCCGGGTCACGCGCAGCTGCTCCAGAAGAGGAAGCAGCATCGGGGAGTCCCCTGCCTGGCCGGGGGTGATCAGGCTGACCAGCGGCAGCCCGGTCCCATCGACGAGCTGATGGATCTTCGTGCTCAGCCCGCCACGGGAGCGCCCGATGCCGTGATCGGCCGGCTCCTCACGCGGATTCTTGTAGTTCGATCCATCCCCCTGTGTGGCGGGTGATGTTCGTCGCGTGCTGGTGGGCGCGGGCGATCGTGGAGTCCACCGAGACCGACCAATCGATCAGGCCTTCGGCGTCAGCGGCGGCGGTCAGCGTGGCCAGCACCGTGTCCCATGTGCCTTTTTCGGCCAAGCGCCGATGCCAGGTCCACACGGTCTGCCAGGGCCCGTAGACCTCGGGCAGATCCCTCCAAGCGATTCCGCACCGGTACCGGTAGATGATCGCCTCCACCATGGTGCGGGCGTCGGCGAACGGCCTGCCGGCGCGGCCGGTCCGGGTCGGGAGCATCGGGGCGATCAACTCCCATTGGGCGTCGGAGAGCATCTGGAACCGGGACATGTCCCCAGGGTCTCAGCTGACTCGTGCATCTATTCTCAGACACGCCCTAGCTAGGGCATGTCTGACAATCGTTTGGACCATGCGATCACAGCATTCAGCACCACAGCGGACCGGTAGACGATCGCGTACTTGTCATACCGGGTCGCCAGGCCCCGCCACTGCTTCAGGTGCGCGTACTGACGCTCGATGACATTGCGGCCCTTGTAGGCGGCCGCGTCGAGGCCAATGGGGCGCCCGCCGCGGGCACCGCGCCGTCTGCGGTGGCCCTGCTGGTCGGCCGGTTCAGGGATGACCGCTTTGATCCCACGGGCGCGTAGGTGGGTGCGGATCGCCCGGGAGGAGTACGCCTTGTCGCCCAGCACCGCGGCAGGGCGGGTCCGGGGCCGCCCTACTGGCCGGGTCACGCGCAGCTGCTCCAGAAGAGGAAGCAGCATCGGGGAGTCCCCTGCCTGGCCGGGGGTGATCAGGCTGACCAGCGGCAGCCCGGTCCCGTCCACGAGCTGATGGATCTTCGTGCTCAGCCCGCCACGGGAGCGCCCGATGCCGTGATCGGCCGGTTCCTCACGCGGATTCTTGTAGTTCGACCCATCCCCCTGTGAGGCGGGTGATGTTCGTCGCGTGCTGATGCGCGCGGGCGATCGTGGAGTCCACCGAGACCGACCAATCGATCAGGCCTTCGGCGTCAGCGGCGGCGGTCAGCGTGGCCAGCACCGTGTCCCATGTGCCTTCTTCGGCCAAGCGCCGATGCCAGGTCCACACGGTCTGCCAGGGCCCGTAGACCTCGGGCAGATCCCTCCAAGCGATTCCGCACCTGTATCGGTAGATGATCGCCTCCACCATGGTGCGGGCGTCGGCGAACGGCCTGCCGGCGCGGCCGGTCCGGGTCGGGAGCATCGGGGCGATCAACTCCCATTGGGTGTCAGAGAGCATCTGGAACCGGGACATGTCCCCAGGGTCTCAGCTGACTCGTGCATCTATTCTCAGACACGCCCTAG
>NZ_JABFBA010000033.1:0-402 GCF_017168445.1 Micrococcus sp. KRD026
ATTCATCATATAGCACATTTTTAATAAAACTTGGTATTTAGTCATGCATCTAGAAATCACTATGTGACTTAGGTTCATACTTGTGCACACAATAAAATTTAACGTATTACGATTGATTAGCCGTGTCTAGGACATAAATCAACGTCCTATACTCTACAATGTCATATTGGCAGTCGTTAACTGAATGAAAATAAGCTTGTCATTAAAACATATAGATTTTAGTGACAAGCATTTTTGTTTTTGCGTACTTAAACAACACTTCAGGCAATATGTTGTTTAGGCAACAAATGATATGTGCGTGTTTATTGGCAAACGTACGACATAGTAGTACAGTATGTCTAAACAACACATGTCGCATAGTTGATATGCGTTGTTTAAATACTAAGATAGGAGGGATTGACG
>NZ_JABFBA010000034.1:0-446 GCF_017168445.1 Micrococcus sp. KRD026
CCTTTAATATAAGGTGCTAGTAAATCTACTACTTTAATACCTGTTTCTAAAATTTGAACTTCTGTTGAAAGTTCATCGAATGCTGGTGCTTGACGATGGATAGGATCGCGGCGAACAGAATCACTAATTTCTTCTTTAAGGTCAATTGTTTCACCTAGTACATTAAATACACGACCTAATGTTTCGTCACCAACAGGTACACTAATTTCTTTGCCTGTATCTTTTACATCCATGCCTCTTTGGACACCATCAGTTGAATCCATCGCAATTGTACGAACAACGTCGTCACCTAATTGCAGCGCAACTTCTAATGTTAGTTGTATTGTACCTTCTTCTTTAGGCACATCAATAACCAAGGCGTTATTAATTTTAGGAACTTGGTTATGTTCAAATCGAACATCAATTACAGGACCCATAACTTGAGTTACACGGCCAATTCCCATGCT
>NZ_JABFBA010000035.1:0-1506 GCF_017168445.1 Micrococcus sp. KRD026
CATGAGCACCCACAGGAACCACAGGTGCCACGCGCCACCGCGCCAGAACTCGCCGGACAGCAGGGACCCGGGCCTGCCCGTGGCCAGCGCCAGCACGACCATCCAGACGAGGAACGGCCACAGGATCCGCTCCGCCTTGCCGCGGTAGTACGTGCCCAGCGGCTTGGACACGGAGCGGGGCAGCAGGACGCCGGACAGGAACACGAGCATCGGCATCCGCCACGACTGGAACACCTGCACCACGTTCGCGAACGCCACGGAGCTGAAGGTCGCGTCGAGGCCCTGCGGCATCGTGTAGGTGTGGGTGAACATCACCAGCAGCACGGCGAATCCGCGCATCGCGTCCATCCAGGTCATCCGGCTGGGGGTGGACCCGTGGGACATGGGCGGGGTCGGCGTGGTGGACATGGCGGCTCCGGGGTGACGTGGCGGGGCAGGGGAAGGAGGCTCCGCCGCCACATCGCGCGGAACGCCCAGAAGACCATAGCGGGCCGTTCGATTCCCGCCGGTTTTCGAACGTGGAATCGGGGTCTTGGGGACTTTCGAACGCGAGATAGGCCCCACATCACGTTCGAAAGTGCGGGTGGGGGCGAGTCCGGGGCGGCTCAGTCCGCGTGGCGAGGCCGCGGGCGGGGGACCTGGGCGGGTGCGTCGGACGCCGGCTCGGTGGCCGGGGCCGGCCCCGCGGTGGACTGCGGCTCGGACGCCGGCTCGACGACCGGCAGGGGCGCCGTCGTCGGGGCGGGCTCGGCGGTCTGCGCCGGCACGGCGTCGGCCGCCTCCGGGACCGCTGCCCGGGTGCGTGGCCGCTCCCGGCCGCGTCCCGCCGTCGGGAACTCGAAGAGCCAGCGCACCCGTCGGTAGCCGAGCGCGAGGGCGAGCGGGACGAGGAACGTGAACGACGCGATGGCCACGTAGAAGTCGACCGGGCGGACCGCGGCGAGGTCGCGGAAGGCCGCCACCGCCAGGATCAGCACCGGCATGTGGGCGACGTAGAGGACCATCGAGCGGCGGCCGCAGAACTCGAGGAACGGCAGACGGGGCAGGCGCGGGCCGAGCCACAGCACCACGAGGATCCCCGGCAGAGCAGCGAACACGGACCAGGGCTGGCGCTCCGCCACCACGAGCGCGCCGGTGCGCGTGGCCGTCACGGTGAGCACCATCAGGATCACCGCGATCACACCCAGGGCGGCCGGCGCCGTGCGGATCCGGGGGAGCAGTCGCGCGGACGCGGCACCGAGGAAGAAGTACACACCCCAGTACAGGGGACGCACCCAGTCGCGGGGGCCGCTGACGAACTCCAGGAGCAGCACGAAGAGGACGGCCGCGACCACCAGCGCCGGGACACGGCGGATCACCGGGCCGATGAGATAGCAGAGCATGAGCACCCACAGGAACCACAGGTGCCACGCGCCACCGCGCCAGAACTCGCCGGACAGCAGGGACCCGGGCCTGCCCGTGGCCAGCGCCAGCACGACCATCCAGACGAGGAACGGCCACAGGATC
>NZ_JABFBA010000036.1:0-251 GCF_017168445.1 Micrococcus sp. KRD026
GTAGGCGGGAGATCCCGAGTCGGTGCAGCCACCGTCCCACGGTACGAAGACACACCCGGTGGCCCTCGGAGACGAGGTGGTGATGGATGCGCCGTGCGGACCACTTGCGCTCCCGCCGCAGGGCGTGTGAGCCGCCCCCTTCATTCGGTCCGGACGTTCTGTGAGTCGTCGGTTTCCATTTGATGGGTGCACTGCCGAGCGTACTCGGCTGGGGTTAGGTAGCCGAGCGAGGAGTGCCGGCGGTGGTGGTT
>NZ_JABFBA010000037.1:0-1327 GCF_017168445.1 Micrococcus sp. KRD026
GGCCAAGCCCGGTGAAAAGATCCAGGTGATCGCCAACGTCCCGCAGCTGCCCGCCGCCGGCGACCTGCACTGCGAGATCATCGCCGACGGCACCACCGCCCCCCTGGACGCCCAGACCGGCGACCCCAAGGGCATGCCCATGGTCCAGTGCGAGGCCACCGTCCCCGAGCCCACCAGCTGAGCATCCCGCGGACACCGCGACACGTCCCCGCAGCACCTCCACGACACCCGCAGCTGTCACGAGCACTGGCTGGCGTCTAGGAAGGACCGGGGACCAGCCCAGATCCCTACGACAGCTCAACCCAGGAGCCGTGAATGCCCCTGGGAGTCTGGCTCATCCCTACGCGGGCGGAGCTTCCCGGTATTCGATCCGATTCAAGGCCGCCATCTGGGGCTCATCCCTGCGTGCGCGGGGCTTCCTCGGCAAGCAGCTCGTCCACAGCAGCAGCATCGGGCTCATCCCTGCGTGCGCAGGGCTTCCCAGCGCACCGATGACGTCATCAAGAAGCAGATGGGCTCATCCCTGCGTGCGCGGCGCTTCCACCTGACGGACTGACTGACTGACTGACTGAGGGGGCTCATCCCTGCGTGCGCGGGGCTTCCCCGGTGAGCGAGTGGTTGTTCCCTGTTCCCCTGGGCTCATCCCTGCGTGCGCGGGGCTTCCACTACCTGGCCAGGGCGGATGCTCCGCGCTCTGCGCTTTCCCCTTCGGTTGAGGGGGGTTGGGATGACCAGCCAGTTGCCCGGCTGGACATGCCCACACCCTGGGGTGCGGGCTTGACGCTTCCACGCCCCTGCCCCGCGGCCCCGCCAGATGGCGGGCCCGAGACAGCAGCTCCACGTCCGTTTCGACTCTCCCGACGGCCTCGGGCGAGCTCGACCCCTGCTCCACGCTCCTCCTGCACAGCCCACGCCCGGATGTTGATCGCGGCGTTCACGTCGCGGTCGATCACCAGGTGGCAGGCCTCGCACTCGAAGGTCCGCTCGGCCAGGGACAGCGTGGATTTGACTGTCCCGCAGCGCGAGCACGCCTTCGAGGAGGGCGCGAATCGGTCGATCATCTTCACCTGGGACCCTGCCCAGGAGGTCTTGTAGTCCAGCTGCCGGCGCAGCATCCCCAGCCCGGCATCCAGGATCGCCCGGTTCAACCCGGACTTGGCGGCCACGTTCCTACCCGGCGCCTCGAGCGTCCCGCGAGCCGAACGGGTCATCCCCGCCACGTTCAGGTCCTCCAGGGCGACCACCGCGAAGTCCATCGCCAGTCTCGTGGACACCTGATGCAGCAGCCCCGCCCGACGTAGGGCGATCCCGTGATGGCTGTCTCTTA
>NZ_JABFBA010000038.1:0-2226 GCF_017168445.1 Micrococcus sp. KRD026
TGCCATAACACCGCCAGCACACCACCACACCCTCACCAGACAAACACCACACAATCGATTGCGTCCACACCACAACGCGTGTATGGTTTGACTCAGCGGGAGGCAACCGGCCACCCGCACCCCTCTAGGAGGACACGATGGATGCTCTGACCGCCCGCACCCCGCTCGATCTGACCGACTACGCCGCCGCCGCCCTGCCGTCCACCCCCGCGGATTCCGTGGTGGCCATCGGCCTGAAGGGCTCGCGGCTGGGGCCGGTGATGCGCCTTGACGATGTCGCCGCCCCCGCCACCATGGCCGGAGTGATCGCCGCCAGCATGCGCCCCGCCAACTGCACGCGCGTCTTCCTGATCGGCTACGGCCCGGAGGACCGCGCCCTGCGCTGGCTCGAGCTGGAGTCCATCCTGACCGGCCACGGTCTGAGCGTGGAGGGGCTGATCCACGTGGACGGGCGCATGTGCACCAACCTGGGCACGGGCGAGGCCGTGGCCTACGCCCCGGGCACCTCCACGCTGGGCCTGCACCTGGCCCTGCTCGACGGTGCGCGGGCCGAGTACCCCACCGCCACCCCGAGCGAGTCGGACGCCCTGACGGAGGCCGTGGCGGCTCACGCGGCCACGCTGACGGACATGCACGCGGACGCTCCGGCGCTGATCGAGGGCATCAACCGCCTGCTGAAGGATCAGAACGACGCCGGGGCCGCCGCCGTCGTGCTGGCCACCCTGAACCACCGTGACCCGGAGTACCTGATCGCGGCGCTGGTGGCCTGCACGGCCCCGAACCGGCTGGAGGCGGTGGACTTCACCCGGGGCGAGTTCCCGCACGGTCTGCGCTGGAAGGCGAGCGTGGAGGCCGAGACGGTGCTCAACGCCGCCGTGGCCCTCGGCCCGGGCCACGCCTGCGCCGGGGCGCTGGCGGTGCTGGCCTACGTGGCCTGGATCCGAGGCGCAGGAGCGGTGGCCGATGACCGCCTGAACCTCGCCGAGCGATGCGCCCCGCACCACCCGCACGTGCGCGCCGTGCGCCGGATGACGCGGGCCACGCCCGTGGCCGTCGTGGCCACCGACCCGGCGTGGGCCTGGGGCAAGCACACGCGGGCCGCCGAGGGCCGCTGAGCGTGACCGGGGGGCCAGCGCGTAACGCTGGCCCCCCGGCGTCCGTGGAGACGGTGCCCCGACGGTGCACGCCCGCCGGCGTGGCCCGGCCCACGCGTGAGCGGGCGCTGCCCAAATCGCTGTTGACCGCTCGGCCGCGCTTGTGTATGGTTATACACGTCGCGGGGGGCATGAGGCCCCCGGCACCCCGAGCGGCCAGGAGGCCCGACATGGACACCGACCAGACCACCATCTGCACCTCCCAGAACGTGCACATCGGCCAGGAGGTGGTCATCTACCACCGCACCTACCTGGGCAACTGCTCCAGCTCCAACGACGGCGTCGTGACCGCCGTCGATCCCGAGCACCGCACCTACACCGTCAGCTACCAGGACATGCGCGGCCGCCAGGCCTACACCATCTCCGACCAGTGGTACGGGGACGGCTGGGCCCACTGCATGCCCGCCGCCGAGGTGTACGGCGACTGAGCACGACGGGGCGGCGCGCACGCGCCGCCCCGTCGTCGCCCCTGGCCGCAAGCGCGGGCGGGTCCCGCGCTCGCTGCCGCGTGGGGCCGTGTCGCGGAGATGAGCTGCCGGCTACATCGAGCTGCTGCCGGCTCCCGGGGACCGCGACACGTCCCCGCCCTTCCTGCGACACGACCGATGGCGCGCCGGCCCGCGCTCGCGGACGGTGTTGCGCCCGCGCCGGGATGTGTGTATGGTTGGACACATAGCGGGGGGCATGAGGCCCCCGGCACCCCGACGGCCAAGGAGGCCCCCATGTCCAAGCACATCTATTCCGCCGGCTCCCTGCGCGCAGCCCTGAGCACCGGCTCCCTCGCCGCCCGCGTCTCCCCCCACCGCGGCCCCGTCCACCTGGAGGTGCTCCCGGAGAACGCCCTGCGCGTGATCAGCACCCACGAGGACGCCTACGCCTGCGCCTACGCCGACTCCGACCGCCCGGCCCCCGCCGCGCTCGCGGGCCTGCCGCCGGTGGCGCTGTGCGCCCTGGACGTCTCCCAGCTGATGCGCCACCTGGACGCGCTCCCCCTGCCCGAGACCCCCGTCAACGTCACCGCAACCGCCGACCGCGTCCACGTCGACGTCGTCGACGTGGACGCGGTCGGCGG
>NZ_JABFBA010000039.1:0-543 GCF_017168445.1 Micrococcus sp. KRD026
GCCCCTGCGATCAGAACCCAGTTCTGTGGAATATGGGCCAGTTCCTTGATGACGAGCACGGTGCCCACCAGCCCGACCATCGCATAGAGGGATGAGACGAGATCCCACTTCTTCGACGGATCGGGATGGTTGTGCGGCGCGATGATTGCGGTCGCCACAAGTGCGATGGCAACAACGGGGACATTGATGAGGAAAACAGATCCCCACCAGAACCGTTCGAGAAGGGCGCCGCCGAGAATGGGTCCGAGCGCTGCCCCCGCGATCGACAGGCTCCCCCAGATGGCGATGGCGATGTTGCGCTCACGAGGATCGTCGAACGCGAGGCGGATCAGAGCAAGCGTGGCGGGCATCATCGCTGCGGCCCCCACAGCGAGGAGTGCCCTGGCGCCGATCAGGAAGGCAGGGTTGGGCGAGAATGCCGCTGCCAGTGATGCGGCACCGAAGATCCACAGGCCGACGACGAACATTCGGCGGTGGCCGATGCGATCGCCCAGTGTGCCTGCTCCCAAGAGGAGGCCAGCCATGACCAGGGGGTAGGCGTTG